>JABDMN010000183.1 GCA_013001485.1 Acidimicrobiia bacterium | reverse complement strand
CGGCCAACCGTGTTCTACGAGGTCATCGAGCGGCACGGTTCACGAGGCTTCGGTCTTGGCAACTTCAAAGCCCTCTTCGAGGCCATCGAGAGGGCGCGGGCCGAGCGAGGCAACCTCTGATAGACGGAGTTCTCCCGGTCTCAGCCGACATCGAGTCGGCGATCGGTCGCGACCACGATCGGCTGGCTCGTCCAGGAACCCACCTCACGGGTCAGCAGCGTGTTGGCGCGGCTCGGGCGGCTCGCGCTGCCGTCGCTGGAGTGATCGACGATGCTCCGGGAGTCAGTGATGAGCTGGTTGAGGCGGCCGAGGCGATTGCCGCCGCACCAGCTCAGATCACACCGGAGTGGATCGGTGATCTCGTGCACCGCGGCCTCGATCTGCTGGCTTACGTCGAGGTCACCGGGATCGTGTCCCGGCTTATCGCCGGCGACACGTACCTGCGAGGTGTTGGCGCCGATGTGCATCCTCTCTCGGAGCCCGTCGAGGGTGACCCGAGCGGAGAGCGCATGACGGAGGCCGGCATCGATCGCGGCTGGGTCCCCACGGTGGGGCCCGCCGGAGCCCCCAACGCTCTGAGCGCCGTGCCTGCCGAGAACGTCGCCCAGGAGGACCTCCACTCGGCGCTGTACCTCTCGTATGAGGGGATGGCCGATCTCGACGCCACCATCGATGGATTGCACCGCACCCAGATGGAGCTCACGGCGGCGCGGACGTCGTTCATCAACGACTGTTTCTTCTGACTGATCGCCCATGCAGGGATGCTCCGTGCGAGCGCCCGGATCTCGGACCGCCAGGTCGACCTGCGTGGTGCTGCCCACCTGTCGATCGACCCTCTGCTCGACGGGGGCCGGGAGATCGTCGACTTCACGACTGCCCTGGTCGGCCGGGCCGACGTGGCGGCATCGCGTGAAGCGGCGGTTGGTGCCATTGGAGCTGAAGCGACAGCCCGGGTTGCTGCCGTCGCAGGCAACTTCGAGATGATGAACCGGATTCTCGATGCAGTCGGCGTGCCGGTTCCTCGTTCTCGGGCAGAGTCGATTGCCGGCGAGCTCGGTATCGATGTCGATCACTTCGGGCACGGACCCGGCCCGGGCTAGGCGACGACGGTCCCCGACACCTCGCCCAGCACGACTCCGCCAACCGACCCGCGGAGAGTGACCTCATCGCCGTTCTCCAGGAACGTGCGGGTCACCTCGCCGACCTCGATCGGCTCTGTCCCGTTCCACGACATCTCGAGCAGCGACCCGAACTCGGAGCGCTCGGAACCCGAGATCGTCCCGCTGGCGATGAGGTCGCCTGGTCGGATCGTCGCGCCGTTCACCGTGAGATGGGCGACTTGCTGACTCGGCGTCCAGTACAACGACTGAGCTGCATTCACAGCGCCGATCTGAGAGGGCTCGTCGGCTGCGGCAGGCCTGAGCCACACTTCGAGATCGAGGTCGAGCGGGCCTTCGCCGCCCTGGAGATACGGGAGCGGAGTCGGATCCTGAACTGGGGGCTTGGCCTTCGTCAGCCTCGAGTACGGCGTGACCCACGCCGACACCGATGTAGCGAACGATTTACCCAGGAAGGGGCCTAGCGGGCGGTACTCCCAGGCCTGAATGTCACGCGCCGACCAGTCGTTGACCAGAACGACGCCAAAGATGTGGTCTGCGGCGTTGTCGACCGGCACGGGCTCGCCCAGGTGGGTCGAGTTGCCAAGGACGAACCCGAGCTCGAGCTCGATGTCGAGCCGTTGGCTGGGACCAAATGACGGCCCGTACTCGCCGCGTCGTTGTCCGTGGGGCCGCGTGATGGGCGTGCCAGATACGACGACGGTCCCGGATCGACCGTGGTAGCCGATGGGCATGTGGAGCCAGTTGGGAAGCAGCGGCGGGTCGTCGGGGCGGAACATGCGGCCGACGTTCTCGGCGTGCTGTCGTGACGAGTAGAAGTCGACGTAGTCGGCCACCTGAAACGGCATGTGCATGGTGGCTCCGAGCTGGGGGACGAGGTCGCCGGGGTCAGCGGCGATCTCGCCGACTGCCGAGTGGAGTTCCTCCCAGGTCGACCGGTCCCGGTGTAGGAACGCCGTCAGCGCCTCGGCATTGGCCAGCTCTCGAAGACCCGTTGAGAGCCGGTCACTCGCTGCGGACAGATCGACGATCGACGTACCTAACCCAACCCCGATTCGCGGTCGGGGATTGTCACTCGTGGAGAAGACGCCATACGGGAGCGTCTCGTTCCCGAAGTCCTGGACCATCGCGTCAGCGACGTCCGGTGAGCCGCCACGCCGCAGGGAGTACCAGCCCGGCGAGCGCGATCTTGGCGAGGTCGCCGAGCACGAACGGGACCATGCCCTTGGTCAGGGCGTCCGAGAGGTCTGTGTTCAGGACCTGCATCAGCCAGGTGACGCCACACGCGTAAATGACCACGGTGCCGAACAACATGGCGGGCACGGCGCTCCACACCGAGCGGTCCTGGCCGCGTTCGGCGAGGTATCCGGTGACGGCTGCGGCGACGATGAAGCCGACCAGGTATCCGCCGGTGGAACCGGTCGCATAGGTCCAACCACCGTTGAGATCCTGAAACACCGGGACTCCGACGATCCCAACGGCGATATACAAGGCCTGGGCCGCAGCGCCGGCCCTCCAGCCCAGAGCGGCGCCTCCCACCAGCACGACGAACGTTTGCGCGGTGATGGGAACGGGCGTGAACGGGAGCGGGATGCGGATCTGGGCCGCCACGAAGGTCACAACGGCCACCGCGACGACGAGCGTCGTCGTCGAAACTCTCGTGCGCGCCGTCCAGCGGTCAGCGAGAACAACTGCCTGCATCGAACCCTCCCTCTCAGCGACGGTCACATTAGGAGCGGCCGCCATTGCAGCGCTCCCGTCGTCCAGCAATCAAGGATGGGGCTGCCGGGAGACAACCGTCGCCGAACCTGAGGCTCCGGCGAACCTGCCACCGAAATAGGTCCGAAACCCCCACTTGGACAGCCTTTCGCCGACGAGGCGGTATTGCAGTCCGTTGCCGTACAACAGGAGGAGATAGATCTTGTCGCGATCGTCGGGATCGGAGTATCGGTCTTTGGTTGCGTTCCAGATACCGCCGTAGCCGACGGAGCCCAGGCCGTTGGAGATCGCATATCCAACCGACTCGGCGATGATTGCCTCGTAAGCATGATGAGTGTCCCTGGAACGGTCGAAGCCGCCTTCGGACAGTTCGAGACGATCTCGATGGCGGACGAACGACTGCAGGCCGGTGATGCTGCCCTCGTTCTCCGTGAAGATGTGGACGGCGTCCCGACACGTGGTGAAGAAGGCACCACAGACCCGGTACGCATACTCCTTGAACTGCCAGCGACCCATGCCGCCGTGATGTCGATAGGTCGCGAAAACCAGATCAGAGAAGTCCCGGGCAAGGCTCGGTTGCACCGGCCCTTCGAGGACGCGAACTGTCCCGCCCGCCTTGGCGTGATCGCGAAGGTGGCGCCGTAGCCGTTTGTGGAGAGCAAGAAACTCGTCCGCCGTGGCATACCGCGAGCAGTTGATCTGACCAAGGCGGTAGTCAGTCTCGAGCAGCCGGTGCCGCACGAGGGGCAGCGCCGCCCGCACGTCGTCGTCGATGCGGCCAAAGAACATGGCGGAGTACATGCTTCGTTGAGCCATTGCACGAAGCAACGCCGCCGCCACTTGCGGGCGATCTGCGCCGTCGGTGTAGTAGGTCGTTGTGTCCCAGCCCACGTGGTTGCCCTCCCCGAGGATTTGCTTGATCGAGACGAAAGGTCGGAAACTCATCAAGCTCGTAACGCCCAGAAGTTCGTCGCGGGCATCTACAGCCCGGAGGAGTTGGAAATAGCGGCCGGCCGGTGGGATCACGTCCAGCATGCTCGGGGCGATCCCGCGTTGTGCCAGATCCGGTTGCAACGCCAGGCGCTCATCGGGTCGCAAGGGTTCGGCCGAGACGATGACCCGGGCAGGCTTTCCTCGTTCCACCATCGGTCTTGTCCCCTTGCTCGGCGGTCACCAAGACCCATCCCAGGGTACCGACAATGGCGCCACCGGGAGACTGTGTTCGGCACACGCACCTGTGAGCGGGAGCCGTTGCTGCGCTGGCCTCAATGCTTCGACAGGATGTGGTCGATCGTCGACCAGGCCCTCGTGGTGGCCCGCTGACCGGTGACCTTCTCGAGTTGCCCACCCGGAGCCGCTGACTCGCCATCAACCTCCCGCGTGACGCTGTATGCCTCTCGACCTTCGACATGGAAGACGGCGAAGCGACCGCCGCGCCCCAGGTGGGGCAAGATCCACTGAGACAGGTCCGGCGGTTCGTGGAAGAACGTCACCTGGGGGCAAGGCGAGTCGGGAAACGGTGACTGGCCGAAGATGATGTCGGCATCGATGGCGCGGAGCTCATCGAGAGTCCGCACGTAGCTGTCGATACGCCTTCCGACCACCTGCGTCATGCGGTCGTCGACTTCCTCGACGAGGTCCGGCAACGCTGCCAGGTCGAGATCGAACGACACATTGCCCGTGGCCAGATGCGACTTCGGATCGCCAGCACCGGCCGCAGCGAAGAGGTCGAGGACGATCTCGCGGTGAAGGCTTTCCCGACCGATCATCACTGCCCTGATGAAGGCGACGTGTCGCATGCCGTCAGGCTACGTCGGTGGGTAGGTTTCGAACCATGGTGGTGCTTGCGGTCCCGTACTTCATGGGTGACGAGATGGGCGACTTCGAAGTGCCCGAGCCCCACGACCTGGTGACGCCTTCGCTGCCAGACGCTTCGCCGACCGAGCGCATGGCCGTGCTGTACGGCAG
>JABDMN010000093.1 GCA_013001485.1 Acidimicrobiia bacterium | reverse complement strand
GAGGCGTGATCGACGCCCAGATACACGTTGGAGATGGCAAGCAGCGAGACAGCGATGCCAGCGGCGATCATGAACCGCCTGCGCCAGACACCGGCGGGGATCAGGGCGATTCCGATGATCGCCAGCGTCGCAGCAAGCGCCGCTACCGGCCGCGAAGGGTGGGACCAGCCCTCCCACGGCGCCAGGGCGACGACGTAGGGCCGGGGCCGGGCGACGTTGACCCGGATGGAGTTCACGACGATTTCGAGAATGAGAATCGACCCGAGAGCAACAAACAGGCGGCGCCACTCTTTGAGGAACAGGAGACCGAGGACCGCGCCGACCCTCAGAACCCGGATCGTCCATTCCGAGCCCAGGGAGTTGAGTGCCTGGGTGATGTCGGTGAGTGAATCGCTGCGGCTCCGGGATACCCATTGAGAGATGTCGAGGTCGCGCAGGGTCCACCACTCGACAGTTGAGGGCAGCGCGAACAGCAACGCCCAGACGAAGACGACCAAACCGGCGACAATCAGCCAGAGGATGCCGACTCGATCCCACTGCCGGGGCAGCGGGGCCCGCTCTCCCGACGGTCGACGACGGCGCCCGGCGAAACGGACGCCGGCGATCGACATCACCCGGCGTTGGCCGAGGTCCTCGAGTTCTTCGGGACGCGGGTCCCGAACCTCTGGTTCTGACGCCATCGGCTCCTCCTCCTGACGGAGGCTACAGGGACGGGTTCCGACTGGTGTAGGGCCGTATGATCCCAACACCGATGATCGCTGCCGTTCTCGACTTGCCCCGCCGCTTCCCCGTCGCCGTGTCGGTGTTGATCGTGGCCGCCATGGTGGCGTACCACAGCCTGGTTTCGGCGCTCGGTGCGGACTCCGCGGCGCCGGCATGGCTCCCCTGGGCGGTGACCATCGTCTTGATCTGGGCGGTCGGGGGTCTCGTCCTGGCGCCCCGTCTCCGGTCTCGTTCGCCGTATCTGGCTGCCGTCATGCTCGGTGCAGCCGCCTCACCGGGGTACGCAACGGGATCGGCGCGCATGCTGGGGGCACCTGCTTGGGTCGGCGTCGCCGGCGTGGCTCTGTCCGTGGCACTGATGGGCTGGGTAATCGTTTCGCTCACACGGGCTTGATGCGATGACCGGCGAGTGGTGGAAGTCTGCTGTTTTCTATCAGGTGTACCCGCGGTCGTTTGCTGATGGCAACGGCGACGGACAGGGCGACCTGCCCGGGCTGATCGACAACCTCGACTACCTCGCCTGGTTGGGGATCGACGCCATCTGGTTGTCACCGTTCCACCCGTCACCCAACGCCGACTGGGGCTACGACGTGTCTGACTACTGCGACGTCCACCCCGACTTCGGCACCCTCGACGACTTCGAGACGCTGCTCGACGAGGCCCACCGCCGTGATATTCGGGTCATCGGCGACCTCGTGATGAACCACACCTCCGACCAGCACCCCTGGTTTCGGGAGTCCCGATCCTCCACGAACAACCCGAAACGGGACTGGTACGTGTGGCATCAGGGCGACGAACCGCCCAACAACTGGATCTCGGTGTTCGGGGGACCGGCGTGGACCCGCGACGACGCCACGGGCGAGTGGTACTACCACTTCTTCCTCCCCGGTCAGCCCGACCTCAACTGGAACAACCCCGAGGTCGTCGAGGCCATGTGGGACGTCGTTCGCTTCTGGCTCGACCTGGGTCTCGACGGGTTCCGTCTCGATGCGGTGGGCACGATTTTCGAGGACCCCGAGATGCGCGACCACACCGCGGACTTCGAGATGATCCACCTGGTCAACGACCGCCTCGAACCGGTGCCTCGCCTTGGCGATAGGTGGAAGGACCTGCTGGGCCGCCAGCTCGATCTGCCCCGGCTCCACGACGTGATGCGAGACCTCAGGAGTGTCGTCGACGAGTACGACGACCGGGTACTGATCGGCGAAACCGACGACGTCGCCTTCTATGGAACCGGCGACGATGAACTGCACCTGGTTTTCAACTTCTCGTTGATGCGCACCAAGACCATGGATGCAGCCCACGTCCTCGAGAACCAGGCGAACCGCCACGCCGAGATGCCCGCCGGCGCGTGGCCGTGCACCACCACCGGCAACCACGACGCCTCCAGAGCCCGCACCGCCTTTGGGGCTCCACCCGAAGACCTGACTCAGGCCCGGCTGTGGGCGGCACTTCCGTTGCTGCTGAAGGGGACCCCGGTGCTCTACTACGGCGAAGAGATCGGGATGGAGAACTACCCGTTCAACGAGCTCCACCAGCTGCGGGACCCCATCGGAGGCTGGTACTTCCGCGACGCCGTCGACATCCTCGGCTACGACGTCGACACCGCCCTGGAGCGAGCACTTCGTTTCTCCCGGGACCGCTGCCGCACCCCGATGCAGTGGACCGCTGAGTCCCAGGCGGGGTTCACCGACGGCGAACCGTGGCTTCCGGTGCACCCCAACCACCGTGAAGGCATCTCGGTGGCAGCCCAGCGTCACGACCCCGACTCGCTGCTCGCCTGGTACCGCACGCTCATGGCCCTTCGCCGCAGCCATCCTGCGATCGCGATTGGCGACTACGGCCCGCTCTCCACCGAAGCCGAGCCAGTGCTGGTGTTTGAACGCTTCACCGACACAGACCGGGTGGTGGTGGCTGTTAACTTCACGGCCGCGGCCCACGACGTCGAGGAACCCGACGGGCTCACCGCAACGA
>JABDMN010000157.1 GCA_013001485.1 Acidimicrobiia bacterium | reverse complement strand
CTCCGATCAGTCGGAAGCCCAACTTCTCGTGGGCCGCAACGGAGGCGTCGTTGGGGAGTGCAATGTGGGCGTAGGCACGGTGAAAGCCCTCTCGCTCGAGGTTCTCGAGCAGCGTTTCCAGCAGGCGGGTCCCGATCCCTTCGCCCACCGCTGCGGGCTCGAGGACGATGGTGGTCTCGGCGGACGAGTCGTATGCCCGTTTGGGCTTGAGCGGGCCCGAATAGGAGATCCCGACAACCTCACCCTCGACCTCGGCCACCAAGACGAGGTGGGGCGGCTTCTTCTCCTCGAACCAGGAGAGTCGTTGCTCCGGTGTCCACGGCTCGATGTCGAATGAGATGTGGGTGTCAACGATCACCGTGTCGTAGATCTCGGTGATCCGATCGAGATCCGCCACGGTCGCCTCACGAATAAGCGGCTCCATAAGGAAACGCTAGCTCGATCGAATATCGGCCCAGTCGGGAGTCGGCGCTCGCGATCATTCGGGGACAAGCCAGCCCTATCGATTCGCGGAGTGGTCTTCGGTAGGTTCACGCCATGGCAAAGCGCTACTTCACACCCAGGCTGTTCGGATTCCTCAAAGACCTCGCCGAGAACAACGACCGCGAATGGTTCAAAGCCAACCAGGACGCTTACGAGAAACACATCCGGGAACCGGCCCTCGAGTTCATCAATGATTTCGCCAAGCCGCTCGCAGGAGTTTCGAAGCACTTCGTTGCAGATTCACGCACCGTCGGCGGGTCGCTGTTTCGCATCCAGCAAGACACCCGGTTCTCGAAGGACAAGACGCCGTACAAGCTGAACACCGGCCTGCAGTTCCGACATGTTGCCGGCAAGGACGCTCACGCCCCGGGCTTCTATCTGCACCTGCAGCCAGGCGAGTGCTTCATGGGGATCGGGCTGTGGCGCCCCGAGAGCAAGCTCGCCTACGGCATACGTCAGAAGATCGATGACGACCAGGCGAGATGGAAGCGAGCCTCACGGGGCAAGAAGTTCACCGAGTCGTTCGAGCTTGCCGGCGACTCACTCGTTCGGCCTCCGAAGGGTTTCGACGCCGATCACCCGCTCATCGATGACCTCAAGCGCAAGGACTTCATCGCCTCCAGACGGCTACGGCAGTCGGACATCACATCCGACCACTTCATGGAGGACTTCACCACGTTGTGCAAAGCGGGCGGCCCCTTCATGAAGTTCCTCTGTGAGGGCGTCGGAGTCGCGTATTGATTCACCGATTGCCTGCGAGTAGCGGCTGCGTTCCCGGCGCCCCGTCGACCGAACTATGGAGCCGATGTCGGGGGTGGGCGATAGGCGTCTTCGGGGTTCTGCGGGAGTGACCCACAGCCGAGCGCATAGTCGACGATCTCCTCGAGCTGACCGGGGAGCCAGGGAGCATCGACGAAGCCGCCTCGGGCGGTTGTGGCATCGAGTGTGGCCTGGAGCTCGGCGCACACCTCGTTGTCTGCTGCCAGGGCCAGGCGATACGCCGCCATCTCCGGGCTGGCGGACAGCTCTTCCCAATCGTTGGCGGTGCCGGCGCGAGCGGCCAGTGCTCTGATCGGGAGCTCCCTGAAGTAGAGCACGTGGAGGTCTGCGAGCTCTTCTGGAGGTTCGATAGCGGCAGCCGAAGCGAGAGCCTCGTCCTGGATGTCGGCTACCTGTTCGAGCGCGACGTGCAAGTCCTCGGGGGTGAAGTCTGCGAGCACGGCACCATCGACCGCAAGACCCACGTGGGACCCCTGGCCGACGAGAAGGACCTTCCCTTGTGGAGTCTCAGCGACTTCCTCGTACCGGCTGAGCCCCCTCTCGAAAACAGCCTCGATCTGCTCCGTGTAGTCGGTGAGCGGTGTCTCGTCGCTACCACAGGCCGTTGCCAGAAGGGCCGCGAGCAGTGCTGCGGCCACGAGATGTCTACGAGCTGATTTGCCGGGCATAGGTCCCGCATTGTCGCTCGCGCGACCGGCACTCGCCAGGGGCCAAAGGCACCCCGGCCGCTGTGAACTGCGTCCCGACGGTGTGGGTAGGGGGGAGCCGATTGTCTCCCACGGGTGGCCAGGGGAAACGTGAACTCCCCCCTACCCCCACCTTCGGTTTCGGACAGCAACGTTCCCCTTTCGGATCCTCAGCAATACATCGTGATGTCGGCACCGTCGAGCTCGTTGACGAACGTCACGTACTCACCAATCACGACGTCGTCGAAGGCCAGCATGTCTTCGAGCACCTGGAACCGTTGTAGCGACGGTCCACAGGCGTACACGGTCCCACCGAGTTCGAGCAGCTCGCGCACCTTCTCCTGCGGGTGGTCGTGGCCGGCCTTCTCCAGTCTTCGCCGCGCCGTCCCGCTGAACAGCCGCTGCCATCCTCTGAGCCGGGGGACGAAGCCGCGCTCGAGCACGCGGACGCCAGATCCCTGGAAGAACACGGCGACGTGGAGCCCCTCGAGCGCTGCAGCCAGCGAGAACCCGAGCGGCGACAGGAGGTCCGTCAGCTCATCTGTCGAAATCACCACGGCCATCCGGTGGACGGTGGGCGCGCACTCCGCCTTGCGGATCAAATACCGGATGGCGCCGCCTGCCGGTTCGGCATCGATCAACGGGTGACCCGTGATGGATGCCCATGAACGGATGTCGGCGTCGAGTGCCGTGAAGTCGTCGGTCACGACCTCGAGGGCATCTCCGATTTGCAGCGACTCCAGGGCCTCGACGACGTCAAAGAGGATGTGGGTGGAAATCTGAATGCCCCGTGCATCCAGGGTCCTCACCGGGGTGGGAAGCGACATGGGACCCTCCTTCCCTCACCTATGGCTTATCACCCTTTCGAGGTCCTGCCTAGAGACGAGATGCCTTGTGGTCGGCGAGGCCTACTTCGTGGGCTTCTTGGACACGCTCCTCGATGGGAGCGTCGCCGGTAGCCTTCTCCCATGACTCCAGAAGACCGTGCCGCCGGCATCGCCCGCATCCGCCGTTTCCCAGACGAGCTCCGCCAGATCGCAGCGACTCTCACCGATGCCCAGCTGACAGCTCGGCCCATCCCGGGGGAGTGGAGCGTGGCTCAGAACATTCACCACTGCGCCGATTCGCACATCAACAGTTACGTGCGACTCAAGCTGCTCCTCACCGAGGACCGGCCTCCGCTGAAGGCCTACGCCGAGGATCGGTGGGGTGAGTTGCCCGACGCCACGAATGCCGATCTAGCCGCCACCTTCCAGATCCTCGACGGGCTCCACCAACGATGGATGGACAGCTTCGAGGTGCTCGACGAGGACGGATGGCGGCGAGTGGGTGTACACACCAAAGACGGCGATCTGAGTGCCGAGGACCTGCTCGGCATCTACGTCAACCACTGCAATGCCCATCTCGAGCAGATCGGTCGAACGGTGGCCGCGCTGTGAACGTCTACGAGAAAACTCAGATCGCTCCACCCGTGATCCCGGTGATCGTTGGGCTCATGCTGGTGCTCGTGGCAGGCGTCGGGATCATCAGCGGCGAGTGGCCGGCTCTCGTCGTCGCCGTTGTCATGGCGGTGATCCTGGTGCCAATCGCCATCGTGTTCAGCCGTCTCACGGTCACAGTCGACGACTCGGTCGCCAAAGCTGCTTTCGGGTTCGGTTGGCCCCGGACCAGCGTCACTTTGGGCGATGTCGGCTCGGCACGGATCGTTCGCAACAAGTGGTGGTACGGGTTCGGAATCCGTTGGTACCCAGGTGGCATCTTGTGGAACGTGTGGGGTCTTGACGCCGTCGAATTCGAGATGCGGGAGGGCCGCAACGTCCGGCTTGGTACCGATGACGCCGACCAGCTGATCGCTTCGCTCGCCGGGCGAGTCACGATCGCTTGAGGCCCTTCGCCTAGAGCACAGCGGCCCTAGTGCTTGCAGGAGTTACTCCGTACGGTCGCGCCATGAAGCAGATAACCCTCAAAGACCTCGCCGCCGACGTCTCGTTGTTCATCAAACGGGCCAAGGAAGGCGAGCACTTCGCCATCATGGATGACGGCCATTGTGTGGCCAGAATCACCCCACCCCGCAGCACCATGACGTTCGCCGACTTCACCAACGAGGAAGGCGACCTCAGCGTCACCGAAGAACTGGCTGAGGTCCTCGAGGACTCTACGGACGGAGTTTGGTTCACCGACTGAACGTCCCCTGAAGATGGCCGCCATCGCTGTCAGTGGTGTCAACTACGTGTCGACGGGATCACTCACTCACTCACTCCCTCGACTTGACGTGGCCGTCGACTTCTAGGCGGGCTTCATGATTGCGAGGATGTTTCCCTCGGAGTCCTTCAACCAGGCAACCATGTCACCTTCGGGAGTGGTGAACACGCCGTCGACCGTCCGCAATTCGTCTCCGAAGTCGTAATCCTCGAAGGTCGCCCCGCGACTCTTGAGGACAGAGATCGTCGCTTCGAAATCGTCAACGGCGACCGATGCCGCGGTCGCCTGATTGGCACCAGCGAACGCCGATCCGTACACCAGGAACTTGGTGCCACCCGTCTCGAACCAGGCATCTCCATTCTCGGTTTCCTCCACAGGAGTCAGATCCAACATCCTGTGGTACCAGTCCTTCGCCCGGCCAACGTCAGCAGCGGGCAGCATCGCCATCACCTGCATAGAACCCCTCTCTTGGCTCGTTCAACCATACGCGCGGGATTGCGGGGTCGGCCCGGGTCGCGGAGTTGGGTAGTGCGTCTCGCAAGATGCCGACGTCCCGTCGTGAGGCGGAATAGGCGGGCGGTTCGGGCCGTTACCTCATCCATGTCAGATCGCAACGCCAAAGTCATCGAAGAGTTCAGGTCCAACGCAGGCAAGGTGGGTGGGTTCTTCGAGAACATCCCGCTTCTGCTGCTGCACCACACCGGGGCCAAGTCCGGGATCACGCGAGTGGCTCCGCTCGCCTATCAGCCGCTCGACGATGGCAACGTCGCCATCTTCGCCTCCAAGGGCGGCGCCCCCAGCCACCCGCATTGGTACCTCAACATCGAGGCCAATCCACAGGTCGAGGTCGAGGTCGGTACCGAGAAGTTCGCCGCTCACGCCCGCACCGTGATGGGTGATGAGCGCGATGCCATCTGGTCCCGCCAGAAGGAAGCGTTGTCCTTCTTCGCCGACTACGAAGCCAAGGCCGACCGCGAGATCCCCGTGGTAGTCCTAGAACGAATCCAGAGCTAGCGGCCGGCTAGCTGGCGACTGGCGACTGGCGACCACGAGGAAGAACGCCTCAGGCGTTCTTTCTCGAATAGATGCAGAATTCGTTGCCGAGCGGGTCGGCCATCACATTCCACACCGGAAGCTCGCCTTCCTGGTTCTCGGTGATCACCGAACCCCCCATCGCCACCAACCTCTCGGCGAAGGCCTCGCGGTCGGGGACCTCGATGTCGAGGTGCATCCGGTTCTTCGTAACCTTCTCCTCTGGTACGAGTTGGAAGGCCAGATGGAGCCCACCTTCACCGGGCTTGGCGAGGTAGACGTAGCGTTGGTCGCGATGAATCACGTCGAGCCCGAGCAGAGCGCTCCAGAAGACGGTGGTGGTTTCGAGGTCGACCGTGTCGAGCATGACACCGGCGATGGTTCCGTGATCGGTCATGGCTTGATCGTATCGATGCGGTTGCTGGTCCGTCGGGCTGGTGCGTCCGGACCTGGGCCTAGCGGGGTTCCAGCATGACGACTGCGGTCTCCTCAGGCCGGCGGGCGGCGTACTCGTCGAGGTTCTTGTCGTAGTGGCGCCAGCGGTCCCACAACCGGTCGCGTTCTTCACCAACGGCTGCTCGCCCGGTCACCGGTCGGTTTTTGCGGCCGCCCAGCTCGACGCTGGCATCCGGGTTCGCCTGGAGGTTCAGCCACCACGCCGGCTCAGGCCCACCCCAACCGTTCATGGCCATGGTGACGAGGTTGTCGCCGTCCTCGTAGTAGCCGAGGATGACTGTTCGTTCCTGACCGCTGCGACGACCTGTGACAGTGAGCCGCATCATTCCCCACTTGTCGTCGGTCGCCTTCCGCAGCCCGAACCGGCCACCGGTCATCTTGTAGAGCCCGCGGTGAAACTTCCACGCTGCCTTGACGATCCACCGTGGTGGCAAGCGCGCCGGCTTCTGTGTCTCTGCGGTCATTGTGTCCCCTTCATCTCAGAAGACCACGGTACGGAGGCCGGGGATGCGCCGTCTAGGGAACAAGGACTCCCGGCTCAGGCTCAGTTGTCAGGTGTTGGCCTGCTCGAATTCTGTTGTTTCAAGCCGGCCCGGTCGACAACAAAGGCGGTAGTTCGCCTCGATGCGGGCCCCGGGGGGGACCGCTGCCCCGTGTTCACCATCGCCGAACGTGATCGATCCTGTCCCTGGATCAACAACGAAGTGTCGATCCGTCGGACCCGACGCCGTCAGGGTGTGGACTCTGGTCCATCGGGTTCCGTCGACCGTTACGCGATCACGAGCGGCCCGGGACAGCATCCACCGAAAGGCAGCCAGCAGGGCGGTTGCGCTGATGGCGATGGCGGTGACGTGGATTCTGAGTCGCCGGTCGAGGTACTCGCTGAGAGCATCAAGGCTCTCGCTTGTCAGCACCTGCTCTGCATCGAACAACGGGTACGGGCTCGGTTCGCTCATGGACCACTCCGGAGTTGCTCGTTGCCTCGTGAGCAGTGGACCCGATCCGGCCCCCACCGACCAGGGCCTCTCGGCAGGGAAGCCCGGGTCGTAGGCCGAGGTGGGCTGGCTCTAGGGGTTGGCTGGCCGAGAAACGGGGGTTCCTCAGGCGTTGGCCTGCTCGACGTGGCGCTTCAGGCCCTTGAGCAAGCCACTGAGACCCCTGATCATCTGCTTGCGAACGGCAAACCGGTCGAGCACCGGGCCGATCGGCCCGTACTTCATGTGGTAGCTGTAGTTGAGGTCAACCCGAGTCCCGGCGCCGTCATCGGAAAGGACGAAGTCGGCCTCAGCGCGGTTGAACGGCATCTTGGTGTGCTCGTGGATGTCGATCGTCAAGCGCTCCTCGTGGTCCCAGGCGGTGGCTCGCTCCTCGACTGTCCCGAACGGCTTGAGGGTGCAATGGCGAGCGGCGCCGAGGCCTTCGCGGTGTTCGGACGTCCAGTAGGACTTGACGACCCCGGGGTTCCACACCTCGATCGATCCGAGATCGGCGAGTGCCTCCCACACCTCGCGTCGAGGACGATCGATGGTGGTCGAGATCGAGAACTTGCCCATGCTGCTCCTTCTGGTCACTGAGTCGGGGAACCGGCCGGCGGCGAGCTTCATTCCACTAGAACTGGGCCTATGAAGTTCGCTGTTGACATTCCCAACTTCGGTCGCTGGGCCGACCCGTCAGTCGCCGCCGAGTTCGCAGCCGCCATAGAGCGGGCAGGCTGGGACGGCATCTCACTGTGGGACCACATCTATGTATGGAAGGGCAACGAGGTTGGCGACCCCTGGGTGACGATGGCTGCGATGGCAGCAGCCACCGAGAAGCTCCGTCTGATGATGCTCGTCACCCCGATGCCGAGACGGCG
>JABDMN010000148.1 GCA_013001485.1 Acidimicrobiia bacterium | reverse complement strand
ATCCGATCCTGGGCGCCGTGACCCTCGGCGCGATGGCATTGATCATTGGACTCGATATGTGGGGTAGCTGGCTCACCTACGCCGCCTTCGCCGACGTTCAGGAGCGGCGGGGGGGAGTCACCGCAATCGCCCACGAGAGCTTCGACGGTGCTCTGACAGTCAAGGCTCTGGGACGTGAGGAAGAGGAGACGAATCGATTCCAGGTTGCCGCGTTCTCCCTCCGGGATGCTTTGATCCGGGTCGGTCGGATCTGGGGCAACTTCCGGGCCTTCGTAGACGGACTGCCCGCGATCACAATCCTCGCCATCCTCGTTGTCGGCGCAACCCGGATCGACTCCGGAACCATCACGCCCGGGGAACTGGTCACGATCATCTACCTGTTGTCATTGCTGGGGATCCCACTCAAGCTGATTGGATTTGTGATGTGGGACATGGCCTTCTCTCTCGCCGGTTGGGAGCGCGTCGAGGAGGTTCTCAACGCCGATGAGCGACTGGTCCATGGCGACATGATCGCGGGGTCGGCAGGAACCGGTGCTGCTGTTGACTCCGAGTCGGTGGGTTTCGCCTATCCGTCGAGCGCCGAGGTGCTCAGTGACGTCCAGTTGGACATTCCGGCCGGCCGCACCGTGGCAGTGGTGGGGCCTACCGGTTCGGGTAAGTCGACGCTTGCCCTGCTGCTTGCGCGCCTGTGGGACCCAGGTACCGGCGAGATCCACCTCGACGGACGAGACCTGCGTTCCTTTGCACGCGGCCAGCTGGCGGCGGAGGTGGCCTATGTGGCCCAGGACGCCTTCCTGTTCGACGGAGACGTTCTCGCCAATGTGACGCTGGGCCTCGATGTCGGCACAGATGAAGTGCGACAGGCCCTCGATCTCTCTGCCGCGCTCGATTTCGTCGACGAGCTTCCGGAGGGAACCGAGACTTCGCTTGGCGAGCGCGGAATCTCACTGTCGGGTGGTCAGCGGCAGCGGATCGCCCTGGCGCGGGCTCTCGTTCGGCGGCCCCGGGTTCTGGTCCTCGATGACGCCACGTCTGCCGTGGATCCTTCCGTCGAGTCGCGGATCTTGAGGGGCCTGCGACGAGCCGAGCTTCCGTCGACGGTCATCGTGGTCGCCTACCGACGATCGTCGATCATGCTGGCCGACGAGGTTGTCTACATCGAGGACGGCCGCATCGTGGCCTACGGGCACCACGCATCTGTGATGGCGGACGCCCCCGGATACGCCGACCTCCTGCAGGCATATGAGCGCGACGCCGCCGCACGATCGGCAGGGACACCATGAAGACCCGTCACGCCGTAAGGACTGCGCTCCGTCGGGCCCCCGCTCTGCGCAAGGGCTTGTGGCTCACCGTGGGTTTCGCCGTCGTCGGGACCGCGCTACAGGTGATGATCCCGGTCCTCGTCCAACAGATCGTCGACCTCGAGATCCTGAGCGATGAAGGTCCCGATGTCGGCCGTTTGGTCCAACGTGCAGGCCTGGCGCTGGCGGCGATGGTCCTGGCTGCGTGGGCAGGCCGAGAGGCCATCGTGAGGCTGTCCATATCGGCATCGACGGGCCTAGCGGACCTTCGAGTGTCGACCTTTAGGCACATCCACTCACGATCGGTACTCCACACCCAATCGGAGAAGCGCGGAGCTCTCGTATCGCGGGTCACCTCGGACATAGAGACGATCCAGGATTTCATGGAGTGGGGCGGCATCGGCTTGATGGTGGGGACAGCCCAGGTGACCCTGGCCCTCGTCGTGATGCTCGTCTACGACGTGCTCCTGACCGTCCTCATCCTCGCTGCCGTGATCGTGTACGGGTTGCTCATCGGGTGGTTCCAGCGCATCCTGGCCTGGGCCCACGACCGGGTCCGGGTGACGGTTGCCACTGCCCTCGGGGCGATGTCCGAAGCGATATCGGGTCTTCCCATCATTCGTGCCTATGGCGCCGAACGCAGCACCGTGACAAAGGTCTCGAAAGCGCTCGATGAAGAGTTCGAGGCCGAATACCGCACCGGCCGGCTCGGCGCATTCCTCTTCTCGAGCGCCGATGTGTTCGCCGGCGGCATCACCGCGATGGTGATCGGCGTCGGAGTGATGACCGGGACGACCGCCGGTCGCCTCCTGGCGTTCCTCTTCCTCGTCAATCTGATGATCGAGCCCGTGCAGACGCTGGTGGAGACTCTCGACTCGGCTCAATCAGCCGGTGCCGGCTTGCGTCGGATTCTCGGCGAGCTCGACACGCCCGCCGAGATCAGCGATCCACCCGAAGGAGTCACCCTGCCGGACCGGCCGATCGACGTGGTCGTCGATGGGTTGTCGTTCCAATATCCGGACGGCCCGGTTGCTGTTGACGGAGTCAGCCTGTCTATAGACCCGGGGCGCCGAGTTGCCGTGGTCGGGGAGACTGGTTCGGGGAAGACGACCTTCACCAAGCTGGTCACGCGCCTGCTCGACCCATCGGATGGTTCGATCGCGCTTGCCGGCATTTCGATAGACCGTGTTCGGTTCGCCGATCTTCGTCGGCGCGTGTCCTTCGTACCTCAGGAAGGGTTCCTGTTCGACGACACGATTCTCGAGAACGTGCGTTACGGGCGCCCTGCAGCCACGGATGCGGAGATCGCCGGGGCGTTCGAGGATCTCAGCCTCGGGGACTGGGTGGGCGAGCTGGCAGATGGATTGGAGACGGTCGTGGGGGAGCGCGGCGGGCAGCTATCGGCCGGAGAACGACAGCTCGTCGCCCTGGCTCGCGCCTGGCTGGCTCGGCCCGAGTTGCTCGTTCTCGATGAGGCGACGTCTGCCGTCGACCCGGTCCTGGAGGTCCGACTCCGCAACGCCATCGAGACCCTGAGCCAGGGCCGCACGACCATCACCGTGGCTCACCGTCTGTCGACGGCAGAGACTGCCGACGAGGTGATCGTGTTCGACGGCGGCCGGGTCGTCGAGCACGGTTCGCATCAATCGTTGGTCGCTGCAGGTGGTGTGTACGCGGCCCTTCATGCAGACTGGTCTGCAGGAACGACAGTGATCTGATGACCGACGAGAAGCCAGACCAGGATTATGAGGAGCTCTTCAATGAGCTGCGCGCCGAGGGTGCGGGCCAGCGGGCTCCCAGTGGATGGACGGCGATCATCGGCTTGGGAGCTGTGGCGGTTCTCATGGTCGGCGCCGCATTCATGTTGGCCAGCCTCGGACCGGGGGCGTCGATCTCGTCGGCGGGCGATGTCGATCACGCCGCGGACCGTGCCCCCAACATCAGCCTTGTTCTGATC
>JABDMN010000132.1 GCA_013001485.1 Acidimicrobiia bacterium | reverse complement strand
AATCCCGACGATCCCGCACTCATCGTGTGGGGCGACGAGGGTGACGACCAGCAGACGTTTCCCTTCTCGGAGATCGGCCTCGACCCTGCGCTGGCCGAGGTCATCTGGTCGAACCGAGCGCTGGTGTGGACCTCGGACGACGGTATCGAGTGGACCGAGGGCAAGCCGATCGAGGGGATCGGTGCCGACTCCGGCATCGGGCACATCGCCGCCAGCTCAACCGGCTTCGTCACCACGGTTTGGGAGCGATTCGGACAGGGCATGTACTTCTCCAAGGACGGCGAAACCTGGGAGCGGGTCGAGCTGCCACGCGGCTCACAGATCAACGACGTCACCGCTACTGGTGACAGCTTCCTCGCTGTGGGCACGAGCGGCGGGTCCGGGGCAGTCTTCACATCGAATGACGGAGTCTCCTGGGACGTCACTACGGCCGAGGTGCTCCAGGCCGATTACATCGAGCGAATCGCCGCTGGTCCTGCCGGGTACGCCTTGATCGCCCACGGCACCGGTAGCAGCAGCAGGTTGGTCAACGAGTTGCCCCCCGCCATCGTCCAGAACGACACGATCCAGCTCGAGATGAACCAGGACGGCACCTTCATCGTCTACGACGTCGCCTCCGGTGACGAGCTGTTCACCCTTTATGGCGACGAAATCGTCTCCTCCAACCGCGGCGATATCACCATCGTCGATCCCGAGACGGGCGAGACGGTGGCCACCTTCACCGCCGACGAGGTCACCCTCGCCTGGGAAGAGGTCTACATGAGCTTCGAGGACACGATGCCGGTTGAGCCGTTCGAAGAGACCGGGCCCCGGATCCTGATTTCGACCGACGGCACCGAATGGATCGAGCTCGACACCGCCGGTGCGTTTGGCCAGAACTTCTACCCCTACAACCTGGCGCTGGGCCCTGATGTCATCGTCATGACGGGGTACCAGGAGGGCGGCTTCGGGGGCGGTCGTTTCGAGCAGTCGCCGAAGCCCAGCGTCTGGGTGGGCATCGCTCCCTGACGTCAATAGTCTCGGCGGGTGCCATTCCCAACGAGACCTGCGACGGACGCCGACCGTGCCGCTATCCGCGCTCTCACCCGCGACACGTTCTCGTGGGGTGACTATGTCATGCGGCACTGGGACGAGTGGCTGGCCGATTCCGCCGGCACCATGCTCGTCGCGCTCGACGACAGTGATACCCCGATCGGGCTGACCCGCATCTCGATGCTCAGCGAGACCGAGGCATGGGTACAGGCGACCCGGGTCCACAAGGACCACAGGCGCCGGGGCATGGCACATCAACTCGTGGACGAGACAATCGCATGGGCCAAGCAGCGCGGCGGTTCGGTTGCCCGGCTGGTGATCGAGGACTGGAACTCGGCGTCGATCGGTCACGTGGAAGCGCTCGGGTTTCGCAAGGTGAGCGATTGGATGATGGCCGAGCGCGGTGTTGGCGACGCCTCACCTGTGCCTGAAGGCAACGGTGGCCAGAGGGTTCGGGGAGCAGAGCGACTGCGGCCGGCTCCGGCAGCGGAGGCAGATCCTGCCTTCATGTCCTGGCAGCGGAGCGAGCTTTCCAGATCGGCACGAGGCCTCTTCCCTCCGGTCGGATGGCGTTGGCGGGCACTGGCGACTGACGATCTCCGGAATTCCGCCCGAGCCGGCGAGCTGCTTGCCGGTCGCGCCGGGTGGGCCATCGCCGGGGTGAGTCGCGACACGTTCGAGGTCCGTTGGACCGAGACGTCGGCGGAGGACGCCTACGACATGGCGCGCGCCCTGGTGGACGCAGCCAGCGACCACCCCGTCGAGCGTATCGAAGCCAAGCTCGTCGACGTGGACTGGCTGACCCAGGCATTTCGTCGGGTCGGCTGCAAGCTGTCAGGGCTCCACGTCTTCGAGCGGGCCATCAACTGAGCGGCGCCGACCGACTCATCGGCCGGCGGCTCCCCAGCCGCCACCACCGGGAGTGCGCACCAGGAGCCGGTCACCGGGTTCGACATCGAAGGTCGCCTTGCCGGGAAGTCGTTCCGGGGTAGAACCCGACTTGATCAGCCAGTCCTCACCGGAAGCTCCTGGTCCGCCACCGGCCAACCCCCACGGCTGGTTTCGTCTGCGTTCACCGATGATCGAGACCGTTGCTGGAGCGAGAAACTCCAGTTCTCGTTCGATGCCATCGCCACCGCGATGCAGCCCGCCGCCGCCCGAGTCACGTCGCAGCCCGTAGCGCAACACCCGAAACGGGTAGTGGGTCTCCAGCGACTCGATCGGGGTGTTCTTCGTGTTGGTCATCCCGGTGTGGATTCCCGACTGGCCGGGTTTGTCGGGCCGTCCCCCCTGGCCACCGGCCACAGTCTCGTAGTAGGCAAAGCCGTCACCGCCCACGAGCACGTTGTTCATCGTTCCCTGCCCCGCGGCGGGCACACGGTCTGGTGCCGCCTGTGCCAGAGCACCGAGAAGAACATCGGCGATCCGCTGCGACGTCTCCACGTTGCCGGCGGCGACGGCAGCAGGGGGTTGCGCGTTGACTATCGAACCCTGGGGAGCGCGGAGCTGGAGTGGCCGGGCGCAGCCGCCGTTGGCTGGGATCGTGGGGTCTGCAGCCACTCGCACTGCGTAGAGCAGACAGGACGCTGTCACCGCTTCGACGGCATTGATGTTGCCGGCCACCTGTGGTGCCGAACCCTCGAAGTCTGCCTGCAACGTCCCGCCGTCGATGGTGACGGCGGCCGAGATCGGGATGTCGTCGTCTCCCCACTCCATGATGTCAGTGAAGCGGTAGACCCCGTCTGGCATGTCGGCGAGGGCAGCTTCCATTCGCCGCTCTCCGTAGTCGAGAAGCGCGCCGGCGACCTCAGCGAAGCGGCGTTGACCCATCGCGACGACCGTCTCTCCGACGCGACCTGCCGCTGCCTCGTTGGCGCCAAGCTGAGCTGACAGGTCGCCCTGCCGTTCGTCGGGAGTCCGGGTTGCGTCGAGCATTGGTTCGAGGAAGTCGGCGACCCACGCTCCCTGG
>JABDMN010000131.1 GCA_013001485.1 Acidimicrobiia bacterium | reverse complement strand
GGGTGGAAGATCGGGTCCTGCGTCGAAAACAACACCTGAGCCGGCCGATCCCAACGAGTGAGCGCATCCGAGACGATCTGCATCTCGTCGGCTCCGGCGTGATCCTCGGCGATCGGGACGATGAGCGGGAAGCGATGAGCGCCCACCTTGTAGGAGGCGTCAGGGAACGGAGCCTCGTAGGCCGCCAGTACGTCCGGGGCCCACTCGGTGATGGCCGAGCGTCCCATGATGAAGCCGACCGGAAGGTCCGGTGTGTTCTCCACGAATGTGCGCCAGGCCATGAAACCCTCCGAGACCTTCGACCTGCCGGTGAAGACTCCCGTGTTCATGATCGTCAGGCGATCGAATCGGTCGGGCATCTCGGTGGCGAGACGCAGGCCGATGGGCCCGCCCCAATCTTGAACCACCGCGGTGGCTCCGGTGATGTCGAGTTCCGACAGCAGCGCCGCCATGGCTGCGACGTGGTTGTCATATGTGTACCAATCCGGGTCAGTCGGCTTGTCGGACTTTCCGAAGCCCGGGTAGTCGGGAGCGATGGCCCGATAGCCGCGATCGACGAGGACAGGGATGATCTTGCGGTAGAGAAACGACCATGTGGGCTCGCCATGGAACAACACGACGGGTGGTCCGGAGCCTTCGTCGAGGTAGTGGATGCGCATGCCATCCCATTCGAACCAGTTCGGCTCGAACGGGTACTCCGGGAGGTCGAGGAATGCTTCGTCGGGTGTCCTCAGGGTCACTTCGATTCCTGCCAGTCGATCGGATCCGGAGTTGCCTCGCCGGAGGGGGCGGGGACCACGAGGACCGGCCGCTGGGACTCGATCATGACCCGGGCCGAGACACTCTCCCAGTCGTCGAAGATCTTGCGCGTCGCGCCGAGGATCACGACGTCGACATCGAGGTCCTCGGCAGCGCGGGAAATCACTGCGGCAGGGTCTTCGCCTTCGAGGTAGACCGGGGTGGCCTCGATGCCCTCTGCTCTGAGAGCCGCGATGATCGGATCGGTGAGTTTCCTCCCACGTTCCTCGACGTAGCGGCCGACCAGAGTCTCCTCCTGCGCCGAGCGGGTTGCCGACTCATCCTCCGTCGCGAGCGGATGCCACTCTTCAGATCTCAGAACTTCGAGGAACGACCGGGGGATGCCGACGACCGTGGTGACGGTCACCTTGTCGTCGCCGGCGAGCCGCTGGGCGAACCGCGCGACCGGGCCCGGGCTCAGTGCGCCGGTGGTGGCGATGAGTACATGCATCAGTGGCCGCCTCTCTTCACGCCGCCGTACTTCATTCGGGTGTCTTCCATCCGCGCAATCTCAGGTTCGTCCTCTTCGGTCTGGAATCCTGCATCGACCACCTCGCCGAGGAACAGGTCGTGTGTGCCGCACTCGATCGTTTGCCATACGGTGCACTCGATGAATGCCACGGCCTCATCGAAGATCGGGGCACCCGTGACTCCTTCGCGGACCGGCCGACCGTTGAGCGTCATTCCGTCCTTGGTGGCCGGCTTGGAGAACTTGACGAAGGGTCGGGTATCGGCACGATCCCAGAGATTCACTGTGAACGAACCGCCTTCCTTGATCAATCGGTTCGTGACAGCCGAGGCATCGACGGAGATGGCGACCAGCACCGGCTCCATCGAGACCTGAGTGACCCAGCTCTGGGTCATCCCGTTCCATTCGTCGCCGGCACGCGACCCAATGAGGCACAGGACGTTGGGGATCTTCCAGAGCACGCGGTTCAGGGTCTCGGGGGCGACGTCGGGCATTGCATCCTTGAGGGTCGATTGGACACCACGTTACCGAGGCCCGGTTCTCTGTTTCTCGGGACGACGTGAGCGCCGACTCGTCGCGGCCGGCGTGACGCCCCGATAGGCTCGCCGCATGGATGTGAGAGTGGACGACAAAGTCGCACTGGTGACCGGTGCCAGCCGCGGAATCGGAGAGGCGATCGCCCGGGAGCTCCTCGACAGCGGAGCACGCGGCGTGGTGATCACCAGCCGCAAACAGGAGAACCTCGATGGCGCGATGTCGCGCCTCGACGCCGGTGAGAGGGTTCTGGCTATCCCGGCGCGCGCCGACGACGAAGAGGACGCAGGTCGAGCCGTCCAGACGGCGGTGGATGAGTTCGGGTCGTGCGACATCGTTGTCGCCAACGCAGGAACCAACCCGTCGTTTGGTCCGATGGTGAACGTCGACCTGGGTGGCGTCGACAAGACGTGGGCGGTCAATCAGCGCGGGCCGCTGTTGCTGGCTCGCGCAGCCTGGAATGGGTGGATGGGCAAGAACAGTGGCTCGATCGTGAACGTCGCGTCCATTGCAGGGCTGACCGTGTCGCCGTTCATGGGGGCCTACAACGTGTCGAAGGCTGCGCTCATCCATCTCACCCGGCAGTTAGCGCTCGAGATGGCACCCGACGTGCGGGTGAACGCGGTCGCTCCGGCAGTGGTTCGCACCAAGCTGGCGTCTGCGCTGTGGGAATCCAACGAGGACGCCGCCAGCAAGGCCCACCCCATGGGTCGGATCGGTGAGCCAGAAGACATCGCGCGGGCAGTTGTGTTCCTGGCGTCCGACGCGGCGGCCTGGATCACTGGAGTCACCCTGCCGGTTGATGGTGGCGTGACGGGCGCCAAGTCGGCGCAGGTGCTCGAACTGCCCTAGAGGTCGGGAAGCGGGTGTCCGGGTTTGCCCGCAGCCACCCACGAGTCGAAAGCCGCTTCGTTATCGATGTCGCGGCCGCCCTCAGTGGCAAGCACATAGCGATGGTGCAGGAAGTCGGTGTAGCCCTGAACCGGATCAGCTCCTTCGGGTAGTGCCTCAGCGATTCGCTCCAGCATCGGCTCGAAGACGGCAACTCTCCACTGAATCGCGGCCACGGCTTTTCCCGAGGAGGACTCCGGGGCGAACTTGGCTTCGTGATAGCGCAGGTCGGCGAGAATCTGAGTTGCCTGGTGCTCGGCCGCTTCGATTCGAGTTAGCTCGCGAAGCCGTGTCGAGTGGAAGGTCCGAGCTCCAACCCTGGCCCGCAAACGCAGCCGGTTGCCGCCCTCGTCAGGGATCAACTCGACATCGCCCACCTCGAACCCGAGATCGTTGAGGCGCCCAACGTGCTCGCGGATCCGATAGCGCTCGATCTCCCCAATGACGACTTCGTTGGACAGCTCTTTCCAGAGGCCCTCATATCGAGCCTCGATGTCGTCGCCGAGGGCAAGGTCGGCGCTGTCGAGATCGAGGCCCTGGGAGGCCGCGATGTCGGCCATGCCGCCGGCGACGTTGACCTTCATGATCTCGAGGTCTTCGGTG
>JABDMN010000115.1 GCA_013001485.1 Acidimicrobiia bacterium | reverse complement strand
CCTGTGGATCCTGGCCGCGGCCTCGATGACCGTGGGCAACATCATTGCCCTGCGCCAGACCAACCTGGTGCGGCTCCTCGGCTTTTCCTCGATTGCTCAGGCCGGGTTCATGCTGGTGCCGTTCGGGGCAGCGGCAGCGGCGAACGGTGAGCAGCTCGAGGGGGCGTTCTTCGCAACCGTTGCCTATCTGTTGATCTACGCCGTGATGAACCTTGGTGCCTTCGCGGTGGTGATCGCCGTCTCGAAGCGGATCGGATCCGCTGAGATCGACGACTGGGGAGGTCTCTTCTCCTACTCGCCGGCAATGGCGACATTGCTCGGTGTCTTCTTCTTCTCCCTGGCCGGTGTGCCGCCGCTTGGCGGTTGGTTCGCCAAGTTCGTGGTGTTCCGCGCCGCGATCTCGGTTGGCGATGGCTGGGGCTACACCCTGGCCGTGATCGCCGTGATCAACGCCGTCATTGCGTTCTACTACTACGCCCGGGTTATCAAGTCGGCATGGATGGATTCGGTCCCGGCCCACGTCGACGCGGGAGAGGTGAAGCCAGTGCCATCACTGAGGCTCGCCCTGGGGATGACCGGCTTCGGTGTCATAGTCCTCGGCTTCTTCCCCGGAATCGCCGCCCACCTGGCCGACCTCACAAAGTCGGTTGCCTCAGGGATAGGGCTCTAGCGCAGCCTTCGGCTGCGCGGTCCCTAGTCCCTAGTTGCTAGTCCCTAGTCCGAACGCACCCTGCGGCCGATCGCAACCTTGTTTGCCCTGTCCGTGGAGCCGCTGGTCGCGGGTGATCTGAGCAAGGGACTAGGGACTAGGGACTCTCTCGTGGCCCGACACGACTGGTTCCTGCTGGCGGCTGTCGACTGACAACTGTCAACTTGGGGCCGTAGGGTCGAACGCCTCCTATCCGGGCGATCCGGGGCTGTGAATGCTTGGGGCAGTTGGTTGGCGCACGGTCGCCGGATTGGCCACGCAGCCACGTGAGCGGAGAGCGTCCGCGACTGCGCCATCATCGAGGAGGCACTGATGATCGCTCGTCGAGCCCTTTCCGTTCTGTTGATGGCAACGGTGATGGTGGTGATCCCCGGCTGCGGGTCGACGGCCGATGATCCGGGTGACGCGTACCTCGGAACCTGGAAGACCAACGAGGGTTGGTACCTCGAGTTCAACGCGGACGGCACGTTCGCCATGGGAGGGTCGGTCGAACGAATCGCGTCGGATCCCCTGGAGTGGGGTACGTTCGCGTTCGATGGGGCGACGCTCCGCTTGGAGACGGCCGATGACTCGACGTACTGCACCGGGATCGTCGCCGTCTACCAGTCGACGCCCGCCGATGATGGTGACTCCATCGAGCAGTCGGCCGTCGATGATGCCTGCGGGGCACGCCGCTCGGACCTGAGCAGCGGAATCACGCGGTATCCGTAGCGTCAGGGATAGGGCTCTAGCGCAGCCTTCGGCTGCGCGGTCCCTCGTCCCTAGTTGCTAGTCCCTAGTCCGAACACACCCTGCGGCCGATCGCAACCTTGTTTGCCTTGTCCGGGGAGCCGCTGGTCGCGGGTGATCTGAGCCAGGGACAAGGGACTAGGGACTAGGGACTCTCTCCTATGCGTCCCCTGGGTCGCCTCTGTAGGGCTCTGTCGGGTTCTCGCAGTAGAACGGTGGGGTGTCTCCGGCGCCGTGGTACTCGTGGACCTCGGTGCCAACTCGGAGCTTGATCAGGTAGCCGTTGGAGACCAGGGCCTGGGTGTAAGCGGTACCGGGTTCGGGGCAGCCGAGGCTGCCGTCACGCCATACGACGTCTTCTGTTGAGACCACGGTGATCTCGGCGGTGTCGACGCTCTGGCGGGAAGCAAGATCGGCGACGGCGAGATCGAGCTGGCTTGGCGGATCGGCGGGCTCAGGAGTCGGGTCGGGTGGGGGAGCGGTCTCGGTCTTCTCCGGGTCTGTCGGCTCCTCGCGCTCGACGGGCTGAGCCGTCTCCGGCTCGAGCGTGGCGTCTTCAGGGACGCGGGAGTCGTTTGGTGCGCCGGCAGCGGGCTGCGTCGTGGACGTCGTGGTGGATGTCGCGCCGCCGCTGGCGGCGTCGTCGGCGGCGTTGTCGTCGGCGCCAAGGTTGTCGGCGCCACATGCAGCCAGCAGTAGGGCGAGAGTTGCGAGCACAGCGATGGATCTCCTCATGCCGTTCTGACGTCGCGGAGTAGTCATTCGGTTCCCCAGAGTAGAAGAAGGCTGACCGGTCGCCGGCCACCGGCTGCCAGCCTCCGGTCGAACCGGCAGCTGGTAGCTGGTAGCTGGTAGCCCGCTTACTTCCTCGCCACTAGAACGCGGAAATCCCCGAGTCCGCGTGGATGCAACAACGTCTCTGTGTCTAGCCGCTCTGACTTGAGCTTCAGCTGTCGCATCGTGTCGCCGGCGCGGGCTGCTTCGAGTTCCTGGTGGCGCAGGCTCGAGATCACGTCCTCGACTCCCCACTGGCGGAGGAAGTCGTCTTGACGGACCAGCTCCACCTCGGCTCCGGCTTCGTGGCACACGTCGAGGAGGGCGGAGAACTCGACGTCGGCGGTGATGTCGGTCTCGCCGGGTGCAACCAAAGGGTCCGGTCCCAGATGGTGCGAGCGGTAGGTGCGGATCGTCCCGCCTCGGCTCCGACGTCCCGACAGCTCCTCGCTGGTTCCTCCGTAGTCGATGATCACCAGCGCACCGCGGTCGAGACGACCGAGGACGTCGGCTGTCCAGGCGGCCGCTTCGAGTTGAACCTCGACCAGGGACCCGACCGGGACATCGGAGGCGTAGCGGTCGGCCCACGCCGCCACCTCGGGCCGAGCTTCGAGGCGAACCATGGTGAGTGCCCCACCCGAGGTGGTGACGGCATGCTCTACCCACCCGCCGTCGGTCTTCTCGACGACGGCCATCGGCAGGTTGTCGAGCAGTTCGTTGGCGAACACCACTCCGGTGACGGCAGGCCCAAACGCGGCGAACGATGCCATGCCCCCGAGACCGTCGACAGCCAGGGTCTCGCGAGCTGCCGGCGACAACTCGATACCGACGGCCTGGCCAGCCCACACGTCGCCAAGCGAGCGGAGCAGCGAACCGGAGCCGGCACCGACGTCGATAACCGTGAACTCTGCCTCGTTCCCGACACGGCTGTGTTCGGCCGCCACGAAGCGGCCAAGGGCTCGACCGAACTCTGAGCTCACCTCGGGCGACGTCAGGAAGTCACCGCTCTTCGACGACCGGACATCGGTGCGGGTGCTCGCAAAGAACCCGATGTCGGCGTCGTACAGACACCACTCCATGTAGCTGTCGAAACGCATCGGATCAGATGGCAACTGTGTCATGAGGGCTGCAGTCAACCAGACGCGAGTGAGGCGCCCCGAAGGGCGCCCCACTCATCGTCTGTGTGTCTGCCTAGGGAAGGCGGAGGATGCCGGCTGTGGCTTCCTCCCATGCCGTCCCGAAGTGACCGATTGCGTCAGCCGGCAGGCCTGCTTCGAGCGCCGCATAGGCGGCTTCGAGTGCGGCCCCGGCAGCATCAACCCGACCCGGGTCTGCGCCCGTGTCGATCGCCTTGGCGAGTTGGAGCTCTGCCAGGGCGCCGTCGAGGTTGACGAGCTGGTCGATCACGCCGCCGATTCCGTCCGCAGCGTTGCCCTCACGGGCTTCGGCCTGGAGCATGTGCGTCACCGCACTTGCGTGCCGGACGAAGACCCTGCCACCGAACCGGTAGTCGAGAGCGTTGCCGTCCTCGATCCACAAGCGGGAGTACGAGGACACCCACAGGTCGAACCACGCCTGGAACAGGTAGCGGATCTCCATGCGGTCGGTCGACAAGCCGACGAGCTCGACGGCAGTGCCCATTGCCCCATCGATGAGGACTCCGGCAAGACCGCCTTCGAGCACCGGCACCGTCACCGTGACGGCCGATGTCTCGTCAGCGCCGAACAGGTTGCTCACCGAAGAGATCGCACCGTTGGTCAACTCGGCACCATCGAGGAGTGTCTTGTCAACGCTGGCCGAGTACGTGATTTGTACGTCTGCGAATGTCGGGCCTTCGTAGTCGAAGCAGAGGACCAGGCCCTCCAGACCGGCCGCGCCGACGTCACCGGCGTACACCTGGGTCGCAGCCGTGCCGGTCTCGTTCTCGGCGCCAACCACGCCAGGAACGCCAGACCAGTCACCCTCGACATTCGAGTATGCGTATGCAAACTCCCAGCCATTCGGATCGATCGTCGAGAACGAGATGATCTCGAAGTCGATGCTGCGGTCGGTTGAACCGGCCGGCCAGGTCGTCATGTTGTCGTACTCGAGAATCGACAACTCCGGGCCCGCCGTTGCCAGCGACACACCGGAATTGGTGTCGAAGTCGTAGACGATCTCCATGTCAGTCCAGTGGACGGCCATCATGTCGTTCGGGTCCGACTCCGTCGGCAGCAACGTGGGCTGCCACGGTGATCCGCCGGGTGTCGAATCGAAGTACGCAAACCCGTCATCCGTGAAGCTCATGCCCGTCGACGGATCGCCGTAGAACTCGAACGGGTTCTGGGCGTCGAAGGCCGAGAAGGAGACGGTGTCGCCGACGATGTCGCTCTGAGCGAAGATCCCGAAACCCGCCAGGTCGGTGTAGCCACCGGTGAACGGCAGCGAGCACCAGGCCGGGTCCTCGAGGTTGCTGATCACCGAGTAGGTGCCCTCAACCCCAAAGGCGGTCGGCTGGGTTC
>JABDMN010000114.1 GCA_013001485.1 Acidimicrobiia bacterium | reverse complement strand
GTGGACAGCAGCAGCGCCGCGCCGGGGCTCGCCATGGCCGAATCGGCGAGGCCCTCCACGGCATGGACAACTGTGGTGACCTCGAAACCCTCACCGCGGGCCAATGATTTGGTTGCGGTACGGACAGCATCCACAGAGGACGCATAGGAGCGACGCAGATTGGCGAGTGGTGAGGAGTCGAGCTCCATGTCGGAGTATGTGCGCTCGTTGAGACGCACCGTGCCGTCTGCCGGTAGGTCGTCAGAGATGCCGGTAATGAACGCAGCGAAGTCGTAGATGTCGTCGCGTGACGTTGGCGACAACAGTGTCACCGACTCGATGGCCCGCTTCTCCATGTCACGAATGACGCCCTCGAATTCGAGCGAAGCGTGCGGGAGCAATGCCCTATCGCGGTAGAGGGTCGAGTCGTGGACGATGAGCGTCATATCGCCGATGTCGCCAACCATGTCCTCGAGGTCGAACTCGGCGGTGCGGAGAGCCTCCTGGACCGCCGGGTGACCCACGGGATACAGCATGACCTGGCGGATCACCCTGCGCAGCGATGTGAGAAAGGTGCGGACTTTGAGCTCGCTCACGGTGTCTCCAATGCTTTCTTGGCCGCGGCCTTGACTTGACGCGTCGTGCCACCGACAGCGACCTTCCCGGCTGCCGACTCGAGAGCGGCGATGGTCGTCGGCGTGTCCCGCTTCTTGAGGGCCTCGACGACGCGCAGTCTCTCGTCGACGTCGAGCGACGAGTGACCGAGCGCCTCAACCAGAACCTCGTCGGCTTCGTCCAGGTCGGAGCTGCGGAGCAGCCCGATGGCGGCGCGTCGCACCCGCTCATGCGAGTCAGACAGGGCACTGCGGATGACATCGAAAGCGGACTTCCCCATCACGGGCTGAGCAGCGCGCAAAGCCTCCACGCGGACTCGGTGGTCGTCGTGACGCAGGACGACCTTGAGCGGACCGATCACGGACGATCCGCCGACCTTGCCGAGCACGGTGGCGATGTTGCGCACCACGTACCAGCGCTCGTCGTGGATGTGGTCGAGAACCGGCTTCGGATTGGTCCTCGCCGCGAGGGCGACCAGATCGATGAGGGTGCGCCGCTTGTTGGCGTCTTCCTCTTTGGCCAAGTGCTCGATCAGCGTGTCAATGGCGGTGGAACCGAGAGTGGCAAGGAGGTCCACTGCTGCCTTGCCCTCTTCCTCGTCACGGATCGCGGCGACCAGGCCATCGATGAGGTCGGCGCTGAGCAATCGGTCGACAGCCTCGACAACGATCGGCTTGCGTTCGGCGGGGTACGGAGGGTTCTCCGTGATCGAGACAAGGATCTCCTTGGCCTTACGGAACTTGCCGCGGCGGATATACAGGGAGATACGGCCGGTCCAGATGCGCACAACGCGCCGGAAGCGGTCGGGCCGATGCTCGATCGTCAGCAGGCCCCGCAAGACCTGGAGGCCGACAGCGAAATAGTCGACCTTGGCAGTGACCAGTGGGATGAGGTTGGAGAACGCATCGTCGGACGTTTCGATGTCGTCGCGGGCTCCCCCAAGCACCTCAGCGATGTGCTCTGACACTTCCTCACGAGCAGCACGCACCGAGTCGGCGCTCTGGAGGAGGACGAGAAGCTCCTCTGGTGTGCCATTTGCCGTCTCCGCTGTGACCCTGGCGTAGGCGATGAGCGACTGCTGCGAGGAAGGACCGAGTTCCCCGGCGATCTGGGCGAAGTCGTGCCCCGAGAACTGATCGAGGAACATCTGGTTGACGCCGTCGTACGGGTCCTCGAGAAGAGTCTCGATAACAGACACAGTCAGCCTGTCATCGAACATGAAGAAGGCGTCGACGAAGGCCTTGACGGTCTCCTCACGAGCGAGGAAGTCATCGTCCCGGACCGCGTCGATGCTGTTGCGATACATCTCGACGAACGCCCGAGCCACTGACATCGGGTCCTGTTCCGCGAGCATCGCCATGAACTGAGCGGCGATTTCCTCAGAGGTGAGCCGGTTGAGATCCTCTTCGGTCTCGAGGACCTCGACTGCATCGTCCTCGTCTTCGTTGAGCAGATCGCGCTGACTGACCTGGATACCGCTGACATCTTCTTGCGCGAGATGCCGCTGCATTCCCCCCTCGAGGCGGAGTTCCTTCTCATCGAGCTCGAACGCCTCGAACAGCAGAACCAACTCTGGCCCCGACACCTCACCCACCACGGTGAGCGCATCGACCTCGTGGATGAAGAGACGCTTCCACAGACGCTCGACGCCATCGCTGTCGGCTGCAAGCGGCTCGTCGCCGCGGAGAAAGCCCGACGGTCCGACTTCGAAGTTGAGCCGACGGGTGCCCAGTTCGCCCATGATCCCGAGAGCGCGGTCGAAAGCGGGCTGATTGAGCGGAGAGGGGTAGAGCTTGAAGGTGTTGTAGGCCGCGGCGAGGGCTCCGAGTACCCGGGTCGCCTCAGCGTGGGTGCCGATGCTGGTGTCGAGGGTCATCGGCTAACCCAACGAGATCAGGTTCTCCCGGACGGCGTACAGCACTGCCTCGTTGCGGCTGTGAAGGCCGAGCTTGTCGAGGATGTTGCGGATGTGGTTCTTGACAGTGTTCTCGGAGATGTACAGCACCTCGCCAATGCGTCGGCTGGTCA
>JABDMN010000080.1 GCA_013001485.1 Acidimicrobiia bacterium | reverse complement strand
AGATGGTCGGCCATGAACGAACGCCGCGCTTCGATTCTCGCCCAGGTGCCCGGATAGCGGTGAGCCAGCTCCGCTCGAAGGTCCTCATCTGCGAGTGCGATGCCGTCCTCGATGTTGGTGGTGAAGTACTCGGTCCCGGTTGCAGGGATCACATCCACCTGGAAGGCCATGCCGGATTGCAGGGCGATCTCCGATCCCTTGGAGATTGGTGAGTTGACCCACTCGTCCAGGTGAATCTGATGTCCCGGGTTCAGGAAGATCCCGAAGAACGGATCGCCGAGGTGGCGTTCGATGATTTCGTACAGGACCCCGCCGGTTTGCCCGACGTGGAGTGCCTCGAGCCACTCCACGACCGCGGTGAAGTAGGGGGCCACCAGTCGGTCGACGTAGTCGCCGATGCCGGGTGGGAGCTCGTCCTCGTTGTCGACCACGAATCCGGCCCGGCAATTGAGGGCCCCCCAAACCCCGAATGCCACGGTGAACCGATCTCCCCGCTCGATGGGCCGATCGCCTGGGCTGAGGAGTCCGAGCGAGGCCCTCTCCCCGGCCGTCAGCATCAGGTGACATGACAGCGGCATCCCATTCCAGCCCAGGAGAGCAACGGCGTCGCTCTCTCGCATCCCGGGCTCGAGATTGAACACGAGGTTCCTCACGCCGTTCGAGGTGTGGCAGGCGGCAAACTCGAATGCGGCCAGCTGCTCCACCTCGTTGATGACCCGCATGCCACCCGCCGGCCCGATGAGCAGATCCACGGCGTTCTCAATGGACCCCCCGGGGCCGATCAGGTCACGCACCACGTCAACGATGTAGGACGGCACGTCGACCTGGTCGGGGCGTTCGTAATACTTCCACCCGATGATGCCGATGCGGGCGCCGCTCACGATTCCCTCAGCCGACAGGATGCCGGCGAGGGGCTGTGACTTGTCGCGGGCTTGGGCAGGAAGGCTGAAGTCCTGATACATGTGTCGGCGCATCGGTAGGGGAGCAGCCTCAGCCACGCCCCAGCACTCGTTGCCAACCAGGATCGCCGGCTGGCCCTCGGGAGCAACGACGAGCAGTGCTTCCTCGAATCGTGGATCGAACCCCGACAGATACGAGAGGTTGGCACTGTGCTCTCTGTCGGCCCACACCAACACGCGGTCGTAGCCGCGTCCTGCCGCCAGCTGCCGGAAGCGCTCCAGCCGGTCGCTGTAGATGTGGGACGGAACGACCGGCATCACGTCCGGCATACCGAATTCAGGTAGCTCCACGGTCGCGAGCTGCGCCGACCTCACGGGCTCACCTCTCGATGGCCACGGACGTTTCTCGGTCGAGGATCACTGTCTGGTTGGCATCGATGTTCAGCCACGGTCCGACCTCGCCATTTGGCCACTGTACGCGGACCTTGGCGTCCTTCGCGGGGCCGAGCCCGATGTGGACGGGGCTCAGCGAGTCGCCGCCGTGGCCACCACCGATGGCCACCTCCCGCACCATCGTGAGGTCGCCGACCTGGATCTCCAGCCACGCTCCAATCGCGTCCGGGTTCGGGCCAGGCTGGCGCAACTCGACGCCGACCCAGTTTCCGGCGTCGGAGGCCACATTGCGCCACACCCGGGCCGGCTCGCGACGATTGATGTACACGAGGTCGAGCAGACCATCGGCATTGAAGTCGGCAACCACGGCTCCCCGGCTGGGAGCGAAGTCGAGGATGCCTGCGTCCTCCGCACCCTCGACGAAGGTGCCGTCTGGCTGGCCAAGAAGCAGGTTGTTGGGGTCGGCGACGGCGTAGCCGGGAGTCGCTTCGACGTTGCCCTTGGTTATGAACAGGTCGGTGAACCCGTCGTTGTTCACATCCTGGAACTCGGGATGCCACGCCGTCGATGGCAGCACGTCGGTTCCGGTGAAGGGCCGATGCGCTGTCACTCCGCGACGGATGGCGATGTCCGTGTATTCGGGACCCGGGGCCGCCTCGACGAGTGACTGCAGCTTGTTGTCGGCCTGGCTGGTCAGGAACACCTCTGGCACGCCGTCACCAGTGACGTCGTGGGTGGCGATGCCCATGCCCCAGATCTGCATCTTCTGCCAACCCTCATCCCGCGTGTATAGGCGCGGCTCGGCTGCGGTAGTGATCTGCCACATCTGCTCCTCCCCGTCGCGGTAGTAGTGACGGTCGTTGGTCGCGCGCAGGTCGGTGCGCCCTGTGCGATCCCAATCCGAGAACATCACCGACAGCGTGCACCAGCCGGGGGAGAGGTCGACCGAATCGCCGTACGTATCACCATCGGGACGGAGGAGGGCGTTGTCCTCGCACCCGCCGAACTGCTGCCCATTCTCGTCGAGACGGATGTAGTTGCCGAAGGCGAGGGTCGGCAGGGACTCGCCCGGCTCCCACGTGGCAGCGAACCCAACGGTCCACACGTCGCCGCCGTCGATGCTCCACGGTTCGTTGGCTCGCTCGAATCGGCATCCACCGAGGCCGCGCAGCACGACGTTCTCGCCAAACCGGGTCAGGACGAGATCGACCGTTCCGTCGGAATCGATGTCGATCGGGAAGACGCCGGTGACGTCGGTCAGTTCGAGATCGGGGTTGGCGACCCGCTCGAACCGGATCGAGCCCCCGAAAATCGACGTGTTGCGATATGAAGCTGCTGCGTTGGCGCCTCCGGCAAAGGCAACGTCGAGCATTCCGTCAGCGTCACAATCGAAGGCCGCGACTCCTCCGCCAACAAAGAACGTGAACTCGCCGTCGTACACATGGTCGATGCCCGAGTCGGTCTCGTCGACGAAGCGGGGAGCGCTACCTGCCTCGGTCGGGGTGGCGGTGGCGCCGCCGGCGAACACCAGCCAGCCGGCCACCGCAGCCACAAGGGCCCCGAGACTCAGCCACGTCCACCTAGCCACCGGCGCTCCCGTCGAAGTAGTCCTGGGCGAGATCCCAGGCGGCCCTACCGATCTCGTAGCCCATCTTGCGACCCTCCAGGTCGTCAGCAGGAACGTGGATCCCACCGTAGATCCGTGAGACCCCGGCCTGATCGGCGGCGTCGGCGTAGCGAGCCCACTGCAGCGTCACATCGGCGGTGGGGCCTGCTTCGAACTCCAGGGAGTTTGCGGGAACGGTCCACTCGCCGAGACCGCCCGGGAAGTACTCGCTCCCTGTGAAGCCGGTGAGGACCTCGGCTCCCGCCCGAGAGAAGGTGCTGTGTCCGGAGACGTAGGCGGCAAACGACGGGGTCACGAAGGTCGGGAGCTGATAGGGCAGCCAGTCCACAGCGAGGATCCACTCGACCCCTGCAACGTCGTTCTCCGGGTCGCCGGGCACGCCTGACCAGGCGTACACCGCCACCTCGCCCTCGTGCCCGAGAAGGTTCTCGTGCCGTTCGCCGGGCTCGGTCGTCTCCTCAGTGATCACCTCGACCAGGTTCTCGATCAGCGGCAGGCCATCGGGGTGATACGCCAGACCATCAGGATCGGTGGACTGGCCGAGACCACCCATGTGACGGACCATCGAGATCGGTCGCACGTAGTCGTAGTGACCTTTCGTGCCCCAGGCAGCCACGGCACCGTCGTGCATCGCCCCGTTCAGCGCCAGGTAGAGCTTCACGTCCCACTCCAGCCGATCTACCACGTCGCCGGCTCCTCCGACGCGAAGCTCGGGGTCCAGTGTGTCGGACACAGTGTTGGCCAGGGTGTTCCAGTGCCCAGGCGGAGTCTCCGAGGCCGGCCCGTCTGCCCAGAACTCAGCCATGACCCTGCCGAAGTCTGCAAGGTTGACGACGTTGGCGGTGTACGGCTCCCCGCTGACAGGGTTGACGTCGTATCCGACGCCGTCGTAGGTGCCGAGCGGGTCACCGCCGATCGCGCCGGGAGAGATGTCGATCGTGGCGCCTGCTGCAGGGTCGAGCAGGCTGCTGAACCGGATCACGACTGTCGCATCGTTCTTGAACGTCTCATCGGTTGCCGGGTCGCCGAGCAACGGGGGTGGGCCCGGGTCGATGGGCATGCCCGGTGGGCCCGCATCGGGCAAGGCGAACGATGTGACAAACCCCCAGTGCGAGTCGATGAACTCCTGGACCCCGTTCTCCACCGGAATCCCGTTCTGGGAGAGCATTGCCTCGATCTGAAGGGGCTGCCATCGGTTCGGGTCGACCATCTGCGTTCCCCGCGCATTGACGACGAGGGCCGAATTGAGCGGTTCGTAGTTGGGATCGTCATAGTCCTCGATCTCGTTTGAGCCGTCGCCGAGGCCGAACTCGAGAACGAAGGCGGCGATCCGGTTGCCGAGCGCCGCAGGAGTGTCGCCGTCGGTCGTGGTGATTTCACGATCGAGACACAGGTCATCCATCAGGTTGTCGAACTGAGGAATCGTCTCGACTGCGCCAAACGAGTCGAGATAGCGGCTCTCCAGGATGCGGAACGCAGCATGGCTCATGGCGACTCGTCTCGCCTCTTCGATGTCGCCGGCATCGTGGTCCTCGTCGACGAAGTATCCGGAGGCCGAGGCTTCGTAGGCCGCCCAGGCATCCCACATGGCGGCCGACACGTGGAAGAGGTTGCGGGCGTGGACCGTGGGGGCCGGGAGGTCCCGCCGAATCGCGTCGAGAGTCGCCTCATTCCAATGACGTGCGACCGACCACTCAGGATGCTCCGTCGGTCCGGGGCATGTCGTTGAGTCGGCGCGCGTGGTCACAAACGCAATGGTCGCGATGACGGCCACGGCGACGGATGCTCCGATGACGATCCCGCGGTTTCTGGACATGGACTCCCGAGTCGTTGATCGTATCAACCTCTCGTGGATTGCCGGCCGAATCGCTGTGTAGGATCGCGCCCTGTTGACGTGCCTCATCAGGCACGACCCCCTTTCCTTATGGAGGAGTAAATGAAGAAAGCCAAATGGCTTTTCGTGCTGCTCGTAGTCGCCCTGGTGGCGGCAGCGTGTGGTGGCGATGATGAAGGTGACGGCGAGGAACTCGTCGTCGGAGTTTCGTGGAACAACTACAACGAAGAGCGTTGGGCGAAGTCCGACGAGCCGGCAATCATTGCCGCGCTCGAGGCAGCCGGCGCCAGCTACATCAGCACCGATGCTGGTTCGTCCGCCGAGCAGCAGCTCGCCGACGTCGAGCAGCTGATCTCTCAGGGCGCTGACGCGCTCATCATCCTGGCTCAGGACGGCACCGCCATCCTGCCTGCGGTGCAGAGCGCTTTGGATCAAGGTGTGCCGGTCATCGCATATGACCGTCTCATCGAGGACCCGGGTGCGCTGTACATCACCTTCGACAACGTCGAAGTTGGCCGCATGCAGGCTCGGGTGATCTTCGAGCTTGTGCCTTCCGGCAACTACGTGTTCATCAAGGGCAACGCAGCCGATGCCAACGCCGACTTCCTTCGCGGTGGTCAGCAGGAGATCCTGCAGGCGGCAATCGACAGTGGCGCAATCGTCAATGTCGGTGAGTCCTACACGGACAACTGGGATCCGGCTGTTGCTCAGACGAACATGGAACAGTTCCTGACCCAGAACGACAACAACGTCGACGCAGTCGTCGCTTCGAACGACGGCATGGCCGGCGGTGTCGTTGCTGCACTCGCGGCTCAGGGTCTCGATGGGATCGTCCCCGTCTCCGGTCAGGACGGCGACGGCGCCGCCCTCAACCGTGTGGCGCAGGGCACCCAGTCGGTGTCGGTGTGGAAGGACGCTCGTGAGCTGGGCAGAGCTGCCGGCGAGGCAGCAGCCGCTCTTGCGGCGGATCCGTCGCTGGCCAACGTCTCCGGAACGGTGATGTTCAACTCACCGGGTGGCAACTCGATGACGTCCATCCTTCTGGCTCCGATTCCGATCACTCAGAGCAATCTGAACGTGGTCGTCGATGCTGGCTGGATCGACAGTGACACCCTGTGTCAGGGTGTCGAGGCGGGCTCGGTTTCAGCCTGCGGCTGATGCCTACCCACGCCTGAAGTGAAGAACGGGCGCCGCGTTTCCGGGACAACCGGGGGCGCGGCGCCCGTCTCGTTTACCTAGTCTCTCGCTCATGACTGACGTTGCCACGGACCAGCCACCCCAGGACGTTGGATCTCAGCGTTCGATTGGTGATGCCATCCGGTCGATGGAGATCGACACCCGTCTCCTCGGAATGCTGGCGGCTCTCCTGGTGATCTGGGTCGGGTTCCAGATCTGGTCCGGTGGCACGTTCCTCAGCCAGCGGAACCTCTGGAACCTGACGGTGCAGACATCGGCGGTGGCGATCATGGCCACCGGCATGGTGCTCGTCATCGTGTCCCGCAACATCGACCTTTCCGTTGGCTCGATGCTGGCTGTCGTAGGGATGTGGATGGCCCTGCTCCAGGCGGAGATCCTTCCCGACATCATCGGATTCGACAGTCCGTGGACCTGGATCATCACACTGGCTGCCGGGTTGATCTTCGGAGCTCTGATCGGTGCGTTCCAGGGGGCCATCATCGCCTATGTGGGGGTTCCCTCGTTCATCGTGACTCTGGGTGGGCTGCTGGTCTGGCGTGGTGTGGCCTGGGCCATGGCGAGCGGGCGCACGATCGCCCCAATGGACAACATCTTCGGGCGCTTCGGCGGTGGTGGTGGTCTCGATGGCACCATCGGCGGCGGATGGAGCTGGATCGTCGGCATCATCGCGAGTGCCGGCATCGTCTTCCTCCTGATCAACGGCCGGCGCCGACGCGTTCGGTACGGCTTCAAGCTGCGTCCGAAGTGGGCCGACTACGTCATCGGCGTCATTGGAGTTGGCACGATTCTCGGTGCGGTCTACTACTTGAACGGCTACTTCCTACCCGAGCGGCTCGCAATCCGGGAGGCCGAGGCGAGAGGCATTGCGTGGCCTGCAGAAGGTCTCAACATCTCCCTTGGCTTTGCGAACCCTGTTCTGCTGGCGATCGTGGTTGCACTGGTGATGACCTTTATCGCCACCCGGCTCAGCTTTGGCCGATACATTTTCGCCATCGGCGGCAACCCCGAGGCGGCTGAGCTGGCCGGCATCAAGACCAAGATGACGACGGTCAAGACGTTCGCCTTGATGGGCGTCCTGGTTGCCATCGCCGCCGCGGTGCAGATCGCCCGGCTCGATGCGGCAGTCAGCGGCCTGGGCCAGTTGACCGAGCTGTACGTCATCGCAGCCGCCGTCATCGGCGGTACATCGCTTGCCGGCGGCATCGGCACCATCCCCGGGGCGGTGTTGGGTGCTCTCGTGATGCAGTCTCTGCAATCCGGCATGGTGTTGGTCGGCGTCGATGCTCCGTTGCAGGACATCGCAGTCGGTGTCGTGCTGGTGCTGGCTGTCGCCCTCGACACGTTCTATCGAAGGAGATCCGCATCGTGACCGCTGACGCGCCCGCACCTACTCCGCTGGTCGAGATGCGTGACATCCGGGTCGCGTTTGGCGGCGTTCATGCCGTAGACGGCGTGACCATCGACCTGTTCCCCGGCGAGGTCGTTGCGCTTGTCGGTGGTAACGGTGCCGGCAAGACCACTCTTATCAAGACGCTGTCTGGCGCCCACCCCGCCGACTCCGGCGAGATCTACATCAACGGTGAGCTGGCGAAGATCGAGACGCCTCGCGATGCCAAGCACCACAACATCGAGACGATCTATCAGACACTGGCTCTCGCCGAGAACATCGACGCCCCGTCGAACATGTTCCTCGGCCGCGAGCTGAAGACTCGCCTCGGGACCCTCGACGATTCCGCCATGGAGTCGACTGCCCGCGAGGTGATGGCGCGCCTCAACCCGAAGTTCCTGAACTTCAAGGTGCCTGTCAGCTCGCTGTCAGGTGGCCAGCGTCAGACGGTGGCCACGGCGCGGGCGGTGCACTTCAACGCAAAGATCCTCATCATGGACGAGCCGACTGCTGCCCTTGGTCCTGCCGAAACAGACCAGGTCAACGAGTTGATCCAGCAGCTCAAGGCGGAGGGCATCGGCATCTTCCTCATCAGTCACGATATCCACGACGTGTTCGACCTTGCCGACCGCATCAGCGTCATGCTCACGGGCAAGCTTGTCGGGACGGTGAACAAGAACGACGTCACCAAGGACGACGTTCTCGGCATGATCATCATCGGCAAGCAGCCGAGCGAGGTCTCCGAAGAGGAGCTCCACGACCTCGTTGATTAGGAGCTAGTCGTCTTCCTTGATGCTCCGCATCGACCACATCAGCGTGCGCATCGACCGCGGCTGACGCAACACCGTCACCACTGCAGCTGCGACATCTTCGGCATTCATCATGTCCTTGAGACCGGGCATGTCCGGTGTGCGGCCGGCTCCCATCGCGAACTCGGTTGCGGTCCCGCCTGGAGCCAGCGTGCTCACCCTGATGTTCTTCTCACGAAGCTCACGATCGAGTCCGCCGGCGAGGCCAACCTGGGCGAACTTGGTGGCGGCGTAGACGGCCTCGTCGCCAGCGCCTCGCAGACCCGCCACGGATGCGACGACAACGATGTCGCCCTCGCCAGCCTCGAGGAAGTGGGGCACGGCGGCGCGGATCGGCCACACCGTCCCCGCGATATTCGTGTCCATCATCACCGCGAGCTGGTCGTCGGTGAGGTCCATGATCCCGCCGTAGGCGCCGATGCCGGCGTTGACGACGATGCCGTCGAGCTTGCCGTACTTCTCGATGGCGGTATCGACGAGACGCTTCGAGTCCTCGGGGTTGCGAACGTCCATTTCCACGATGGCGGCCTTATCGCCAAGCTCGGCGGCAAGCTCATCGAGGCGATCGACGCGACGTGCACCGAGGACCACGTTGGCTCCCTCGGCGACGAGTCCGCGTGCTGATGCGGCGCCGATTCCGGCGCTTGCACCCGTGATGGCGACCGTGACCCCGGTCAAGTCTCTGAACATGTTCGTCCTTCCTAGTTGACCGTCCGCCACAGCGTCCGGTTGATGAGATTCTCCAGATGTTCCTGACGGCCCGACACGGGGTCGGGGTCGATCTCTCCGTCGGCGACCTGCTTTTCCAGTGCGACCAGATCGGTTGCACCCGCCATGATCTCGGCACCGAGCTCCTCTGACCAGCCTGCATACCGCTTCTGGCGGGCGCTCTCGAGCGCGCCGTCCTCAATCAGCCGTTCAGCGACCAGAAGGCTCTGGGCGAGGGTGTCGATCCCTCCAACGTGGCCGTGGAACAAGTCATCGCGCGACATCGACTGGCGACGGAGCTTGGTGTCGAAATTGAACCCACCCGTGGTGAAGCCACCAGCCCGCATGATCTCGTACATCGCCAGCGACATCTCTTCGACCGAATTGGGGAACTGGTCCGTGTCCCACCCGTTCTGGGGGTCGCCGCGGTTGGCGTCGATGCTGCCAAAGACACCGTTGTCCACGGAGTAGGCGACCTCGTGGTGGAAGCTGTGACCTGAGAGCGTGGCGTGGTTCACCTCGATGTTGACGAACAGTTCGCCGACGAGGTCGTAACGCTCGAGGAAGCCATGCACCGTGGCGCAGTCGTAGTCGTATTGATGCTTGGTCGGCTCCTGTGGCTTCGGCTCGATGAGCAGTGTCCCCTCGAATCCGATCGACTTCTTGTAGTCCACCACCATGTGGAGGAACCGGGCGAACTGATCCGATTCCTGACCCATCCGCGTGTTGAGCAGCGTCTCGTATCCCTCTCGACCGCCCCACAGAACGTAGTTCTCGCCACCGAGGCGATGCGTGGCGTCGATGGCGTTCTTCACCTGGCCGGCGGCGTAGGCGAACACCTCTGGGTCCGGGTTCGTCGAAGCGCCGGCGGCGAATCGGGGATGGCTGAACAGGTTCGCCGTTCCCCAGAGAAGCTTGGTGCCTGTGGCCTCCATGTGGCCCGCGGCGTACTCGACCATCTGCTCGAGGTTCGCCCTGGTCTCGGCGAAGGTCTCGCCTGCCGGGGAGAGGTCGACGTCGTGGAAACAGAAGTAGGGCACTCCCAGCTTCGAGATGAACTCGAATGCGGCGTCAGCCTTCTGCTTGGCCGCTTCGATCGGGTCCCGCCCCGGGTCCAGCCAGGGCCGATCGAAGGTGCCTGCGCCGAACACATCGCTGCCCGGCCAGTTGAACGAGTGCCAGTAACACACGGCGATGCGGAGCTGGTCCTCCATGCGCTTGCCGAGGACGATGCGATCGGGGTCATACACCCGGTAGGCGAGGTCGGTGTCCGTGTCGGGGCCCTCGAAGCGAATCGGGCTGACATCGGTGAAGAATTCGGACATCACGTCTCCTCCAGGTGAGTGGTGTCGCGAGCCTACAACCGCAGTCCGTTGCTCAGTCCGGCGGGTTGGTGGCGAGGATCGCCTCGACCACGCGCATGTTGGCGATGGCATCTGTGATGGGGACGGCGACCGGAGAGTCATCGAGAATCGCCTGGGCGAAGAGGCGTGCCTGGACCGTGTATTGATCCTCCACAGGGAAGGTAATCGTCACGGTCTCGTAGTCGACCGGTGGGTTCCCTCCTGAGGTCAGGAAGATGCGGGTTTCGCGATCGGGCGGGATGTTGAAAGGGATCTCGATCTCGATGCGTCCGGAGGTACCGATGATGTGTACCCGCTGGTACTCCTCAGACCGGATGGTGCAGGTGAAAGTCGATTGTCCTCCGCCCGGGAACGTCAGCACCGCAGAGCTGACGATGTCGATACCCATGTCCGGGTCGCGACGCACGCTTGCCTGGATGTCGATTGGCTCGGCTCCAAACACCATGCGGGACAGGTTGATGTTGTAACACCCGATATCCATCGTCGCCCCGCCGCCGTTCTCGAGACGGTTGCGGATATTGCCGGCGTCGTCGTTGAAGTAGCTGAACCAGCTCTGCACTGCGACGACGTCGCCTATCGACCCATTGCCGGCCAGCCGCATGGCCTCGACCCACGTCGGGTGATGGCGGTACATGAAGGCCTCGGCCAGCTTCACTCCCGCCGCGTCGCACGCCCGGGCCATCTCTTCTGCCTCGGCTGCGGAC
>JABDMN010000077.1 GCA_013001485.1 Acidimicrobiia bacterium | reverse complement strand
GTTGTCGCGCGGCGCCGTCTGGTTCGCGGTCAGGACGTACACCCGGTCGGCGCTGGCTCAGGTGGGCGAGGTCACGCTGATCGACAATCCGGTGGCGACCGCAACAGCGGTCATCGTGGCCGCAGGGATCGCCTTGGTCACGTTCGGGTTGACGACCGGCCGCCTCCGCACCATGGACGTCGCCTAACCACTCAACGTGGCCAGCCCTCACAGGTGTCTGACACCGGCTCGCCCCGAAGTTCGTTGACTTCATTGGCTCTCCAGCCGGTTGCCGTGCCCGGCCACCCATGGTGTCTGACACCAATCGGGCGAAAGGTGTCAGACACCTTCGCGCGGTGGGTGGTCAGGGTTGGAAGCGACGGGCGATTTCTCGGTGGCGGCGGAGCATCTCGTCGACCTTCGGCGACACGAGTTCGCCGTCTTCGACGACGGGCACACCGTGGACGATCGTGTGCCAGGCGGCGGTGGGGCCGCTGCGTAGCCAACCCTCGATCGGGTCGTCGAGCACCCCGGCGAACACCGGTCCGTCGAGCTTCCACACCGCGACATCGCCGACGGCGCCCACCGCGAGCTGGCCCAACTCGCCCGTCCGACCAAGACATCCCGCACCACCCACGGTCGCGATCTCGAGCGCCATTCGGGCGGTCATGGCGTCGACTCCGGATGTGAGCTTGCCCTGGAGCATGGCCAGCCGGGTCTCCTGCCAGAGCGATGCGGCGTCTGCCGACGATGAGCCGTCGCAGCCGATTCCGACCGGACAGCCGGCCGCCCGCAGGTCGACGACCGGGGCGATGCCCGAACTCAGGATCATGTTCGAACTCGGACAGTGGGCCACGCCCACTCCGGCCGAGCCGAGGCGCGCGACCTCGCCGGCGTCGGGGCGGACGACGTGGGCGCCCCACGTGCGATCGGACATCCATCCGACGTCCTCGTAGAGATCGACGGGGCGCATGCCGAAGGTGGCCACGGCGAACTCGTCGTCCTCGGAGTTCTCGGCCAGATGCGTGTGGAGTCGCACGTCGAGGCGTTCGGCCAGCTCGGCCGTGCGCCTCATGAGGTCCGGGGTGACCGTGAATGGGGAACAAGGGGCGAGAGCGATCTGCGTCATCGAACCGAAGCTCGGATCGTGCCAGCGGCCCACGTGGCGCTCGCTCTCGGCGAGGATGTCGTCCTCGTCGCGCACGGCGTCGTCGGGCGGCAGGCCACCGTCCTTCTGCGACAGGCTCATCGAGCCGTATGTCGGGTGGAAGCGCATTCCGAGGTCGAGGGCGGCCTCGATCTCGGCGCCCAACAGGTCTCCGGCTCGGACGGGATGCAAATAGTGGTGATCCGTCGACGTGGTGCACCCCGAAAGGGCGAGCTCGGCCAGGCCCACCCATGCGGCGACATGCTCGGCCTCCTCATCGATGTTCGCGGTCCACAACGGATAGAGGGTCTGGAGCCATCCGAACAACGGGGTCGACGTCATCGGGGTATAGGCGCGGGTGAGATTCTGATAGAGGTGGTGGTGCGTGTTGATCAGTCCTGGAGTGACCAGGCACTCCTCGGCCGACAGTCTCCGGGTGGCTGGAGGTGGTGGATCCGCAGGGCCTCCGACGCCCGAGATGGTGCCGTCGGTGATCGCGACCCAGCCTCCGGTAATCTCCCGACGACCCTCGTCGACGGTGGCGATCAGCCGCGCCTGATCGATGAGCAGATCGGCGGTCATGGCTCCAGCATGACCCATCGGCCCAGTCAGCGGACGAATTGCCAGGCGGCCACGAACAGCCCGAACGCGATGATGAAGCCACGCAACCATGCCAGCGGAACCCGCCGAGCCCAGCGGGCGCCGTATCTGGCGCCGATAGCGCTGGCGATGAATACCGGACCGAGTTCGAGCCATTGGATGTAGCCGGTGAGCGTGTAGGCGACCATCGCCATCGACGTCCCCAGAGACATGGCGAGGTTCTTGGCGGCGTTGGCGCTGTAGAAGTCACCGAAACCGCGGATGATGAACAGGGCCAACATGATGTTGCCGACCCCCGAGCCGAAGTAGGTGAGGTAGATCGAGAACACGAACACCAGCGCCGCACCCGCGAAGCCGTCCGTGAGCGAGGGGGCCGAGTTCTGCGCCCATTGACGCACGATGGGGCTGACAGCAAAGAGCATCGTGGCGCCGAGGATGAGCCACGGCACGAGATCCTCGAAGATCTCCGCACCGGTCGTGAGCAACATCCAGATGCCGACGAGCCCGCCGACGAACACGAGGCCAAGCTCGCGTGGGTACTTCTCGCGGTGGGCGCGCACCTCGGGCCAGTATTCGGGTACGGCAGCCAGATTTCCCGGCGTCAGAGCTGCGAGGGTGGTCGTCGAAGCCTGGATGGGGGAGAGGCCGGTCAGCAGCAGCGCCGGATAGGTGAAAAAACTCCCGCCGCTCGAGACCGAGTTGATGACGCCACCGACGAGGCCGGCGGTGAACAGCAGCAGCCAGTCCCCGATCGACACGGACCGAGACTAGGAGCGTTGGATTCCGATGGCGTTGACGTCGCGCCGCAACCTACGATCGCCGCCATGGCCGGGCACAGCGAGCTTCGAATCGACACCGATCGGCTGATGTCTCGGCTGGCCGCCTTGGCCGAGATCGG
>JABDMN010000017.1 GCA_013001485.1 Acidimicrobiia bacterium | reverse complement strand
GTGTGGATGCAGCTCGGCGTCATCGACGAGGCCGCAGCGCAGCGGGCCGAGGCAGCCGGGCTCGATGTCGTGATGGACCGGTGCCCCAAGATCGAATACCCGAGGTTCTTCTAGGGCGTACCGGCCGGTACGGTTGCCGTTGTGGAATCTGCCCTCATCCTCGCCTGGCGCCTCGGTCTCGGTTGGCTCGTCGGTCGCCGGTTCGTTCTTCTGACCACGTCGACCCAGGAGTCCGAACGACTGTCGGTGCATCCGTATGCCTTCGCCGGCGGCACCTTCTACGTACCGGCCGACCCGGGTGCCCCATGGGTGAGCGACGTGGCGGCCAAGCCTCAGGCTCTGGTGCAGGCCGCACCCGGCCCTCGCGGGGTTCGGGCGCGACCGGTCACCCGGCCCGACGAGCTGACGGCGGCACGCCAGGCGCTCGGCGTCTCCGGTGACGTGATGGCGTTGGATGGCAGCGGCGACCCCTCACCGATGATGACCCCGCCCGATCTCGCCTGGGTGTGGCCCGTCGCGGCCGTCGTGTGGTGGCTGACACGGGACTAGCCGGCCCCGGGACCGCGTTGACTCGGCGATGAGCGATTCACCGACCCTGAACACGGCCGCATGCTCGATGCTGAGGCCGGCGTCACCAACGCAACGACTCCGCGGGGCAGCCGGGTGAACGAGGAAGCGGCCGAATAGATCGGTGCCGGCTTCTCAGGCCACGAGCAAGAGGATGGAGACCGCCAGGCAGCCGATGAGGATCCGCACGGCACGTCCCGTTGCCTGCTCGAAGGGAATCACTCTGTTTCGCCGCCGATGGCTTCGGCGATCCGAGCCTCGGCGAGGGCGATGTACTCGTCGCTCGTCTCGAAGCCCACGTAGTGCCGGCCTGCCTGCGCCGCGGCGATGGCGGTCGAGCCGGCGCCCATGAACGGGTCGAGAACCAGGTCTCCCTCGAAGCTGTACAGCTCGATGAGGCGGCGGGGCAGCTCGACGGGAAACGGGGCAGGGTGGCCGACCCGGCGGGCAGATTCGGGTGCGATCTGCCAGATGGACATCGTCGCATCGAGGAAATCCTGCTTGGAGATGGTGTCTGCACCTCGGCGCTGCCTGGCGTACTGCTCCTTGCAACCGACCACAACGTATTCGTGGATGTCTCGCAGCGTCGGGTTCTTCGCCGACTTCCACGAGCCCCACGCCGTGGAGCCACCCGCCGCCTTGGCCTTCTGCCAGATGATCTCGCCGCGGAGGAGGAATCCGGCCTCGTCGAGGATCGAGGCGACGATGTGGTTGAGGCTGAGATACGGCTTGCGTCCGAGGTTGGCGACGTTGACCGCCACCCTCCCCCCGGGCTCGAGAACCCGGTAGGTCTCGGCCAGAACACGGGACAGGAGCCCGATGTACTCCTCGAGGGACAGGTCCTCGTCGTAGTCCTTGCCGACGTTGTAGGGCGGTGAGGTCACCATCAGGGCCACGCATCCGTCGGGGATGGACGACATGTCCTCGGACGAGCCATGGACGATGGTGTCGAGGATCTCACCTGGAGGATCGGTCAGCTCGGACACCGACTCGACGGCGCGACGTCGATGAAGACGGCGCCCGTAGAACGCCGAGGCGTCGTGTGACTCACGTTTGCCCGCGCCAAAGCTGGCGGTCTCGGTTGCCATGGGCGATGACGGTAGTGGCCAGGTCGCGAAATCGCAGCCTGTTGGTCTCAGCGCACCGACTTGTACGAGCCGAGCACCTTGAGCCGGGCCAGAGTCGCCGGCTGAGGATCGATGACGTGGCGAAGGCCGTCGGGACCCGGGTCGTGGACCAGGTCCACGAAGAAGTGATAGCTCCACGCTTCGCCCGACGGGCGGGACTCGATGCGAGTGAGGTTGGCGCCCCGCAGGCCCAGCTCGGTGAGAGCCAGCGCCAGCGCCCCCGGTCGGTGCTCCGTGGCGAACACCATCGTTGTCTTGTCATCGTCGGGATCCACCTGCGGGTCACCGGGTGCCAGCACCACGAACCGGGTGGTGTTGTGCTCGCGGTCGATGACGTCGGTCTGGAGGACGACGAGACCATGGCGCTCGGCGGCCTCGGGTGGGCCGAGGGCGGCTATCGAAGGATCGGCGTCAGCGGCGACCTCGCGGACGGCACCAGCGGTGTCGTGGATCGGGACGGGCTGGAGCCCCAGGGCCATCAGCTTGCCTTCGGCCTGGGAGAGGGCTTCCGGGTGCGACTTCACGTACTTCAGTTGATCCAGACCGGCGCCCGGCACCCCGAGAAGGGCGTGGCGCACATCGACCAGATGCTCGGCGACGATCGAGATCGGGCCGTGCTCGTCGTTGCCGGGCAGTCGATCGAGAACCGGGAGGACCGAACCCGTGGTCGAGTTCTCCACCGGCAGAACGAGCCGTTCGACGTCGCCGTCCTCGAGGCCCTGGAAGGCCTCGACGAAGCTGGCGTGACCGCTCGCCACGGCGTCGGGGAACAGCTCCCCCACTGCCCGGTGGCTGTAGCTGAACGCCTCTCCCTGGTATCCGATCCTCATGGGCGCAGACGGTATCAGAGGAGCAGGCGAGTTCGGTCCTCTGCTTGCCAGCCGCGCCGTGCATGGACTCTCCGGTCTATGGATTCCCGACCTGCCTGGGTGCGCGAAGCCGTCTCCTCACACTCCTGGCAAGGGTGCACCCCGATTGCACCACCTCCGTATTTGCCTGGGCGTGCTCCCCCGCAAGGTTGCTGACGCCCTCAGCCGATCGGAGCCTGCCGGAAGCCGCTCAGCGTGGTCTTCCAAGTGCGCGGAACTGCCGGATCTAGTGCGGATGACGAAGGGACCTTCCTGGTCTTTTGACCCTTGCGGTGTTGGAGTTGGGGAGGAAGGCTCAATGTGACGAAGGGAGGAGTGATGTCCACTCCGACTATCACCACGACACCATCCGAGCAGGCAACCCGATTCAGTCGGCGTGGCTCGACTAGATGGCGGCTGTTGTGGATCGTGCTGGCAGTCGTCGCCGCGACAGCCGTTGTCCTGTTTGTTTCTTCGCGTTCGGAGGATCAACCCCCTCTGGAGGATCAACCCCCTCTGAGTAATGGGGGCTTCGAGACGGGTGATTTCACCGGATGGTCGACCGAGTCTTGGGGAAGAAGCGGTGAATGGGTGGTTTATGAGGACGGCACCACTCCGCCGAACCCATCCCTTAGCGACGTCGATCCCCCGTTCGACGTGCCCGATCCTCCCCAGGGTAAATACGCAGCCGTAGCTGATATGGACTCCTCAGGAGTGCGTTTCCTGTACCGAGACATCGAAGTGACCGGTGCCTGGACGCTGCATGCCATCGTGTTCTACGAGAACGGGATCGAGACGATTTACGATCCGCTGTACTTTGGGAATTTCAATGGAGACGCCTGGTTTGCGAATGTACGGACGCAGCAATTCAGGATCGACCTGGTTGATCCCGAAGCACCGATCTACAGCCTCGAGGCTGATGACATCCTGGCGACGGTGTTTCGGACACGATCAGGTGATCCGCAATCCCTGGAACCAACGCCGGTGACCTTTGATCTCTCCCCTTGGGAGGGTCAAACGGTCCGTCTGCGCGCTACCCAGATCGACAACGCAGAAGCTTTTCGGGCTGGGATTGATGACGTCCGACTCGAGTGGGCCGACTAGAACCTGCGCACATAGCGGCACCTCGGCGCTCGGCCTTCGATGCTGTTCGCCACTCTCCGTATTCGTCTGGGCGACACGACAGGGTATGCCTGGAAGCACAGAGTGGGCACGTGCGATGGCCTCGCATTTCCATCTGCTGATGGTCATTACCGAGCGCAACGATGACGGCTCGTGGGCTATCGAGGTTGACGGCGCATTCGAGGCTGGAGCCGGTGGACCTGGCACAATGGCGGCGTGGCAGCCTTAAATGAACCGCCAGATTGGGTCACCGGAAGGGATGGAGGTACCGGGGCCGTCTTCTATCAGATCTTCCCCGATCGGTTCGCCCGATCCGAGGAGCTGGCCAAGCCCGCCAACCTCGAGCCGTGGGACTCCGAACCGACGATCCACGGCTACAAGGGCGGCGATCTGCTCGGTA
>JABDMN010000390.1 GCA_013001485.1 Acidimicrobiia bacterium | reverse complement strand
TACCGAGGGAGGCCTGGTGGACATTCGGCCATCAGCAGTGATTGACGGGGTCAAGCACCTGACGCTGGAGCAGCATTTCGATGGCCGCGGCTACTTCATGGAGACGTACCGGGCAGCGTGGCTGCCGGAGAGCGACTTCGTACAGGGCAACACCTCGAAATCCGACGGCGGCGTGCTGCGCGGCCTGCACTATCACCTGCGACAGGAGGACCTCTGGTTCATCCCGTCTGGCGTCGCGCTCGTCACCCTCATCGATTTGCGGGCCTCGTCTGCGACCTACCGGCAGGTCGAACAGTTCGAGCTCACCGGTCCGCAGGCCGTCTACATTCCCATCGGGGTCGCCCACGGCTTCTATGCGCCCTCGGAGACCCTGATGTCGTATCTCGTTTCCGGCTACTACGACGGAACCGACGAGCTCGGGGTGCGGTGGAATGATCCCGACCTTGGAATCGAGTGGCCGGTCGCGGAACCCATCGTGTCCGACCGCGACCAGACCGCTCCCAAGTGGGCGGATGTTCCCGACGAGCTTCGTCCGTTGTGAGCCGGCGGTACCTGGTCACCGGTGGAGCGGGCTTCATCGGCTCCAACTTCATTCGCCGGGTGCTCGAAAATGAGTCGGACGCCGAGGTCACCAACCTCGACTCACTGACGTACGCCGGCGTCAAGGCCACCGTCGACGAGCTCGATGCCTCCGACCGGCACACGTTTGTTCTCGGCGACATCCGGGATGCCGCCCTCGTCGAGGGTCTGGTCCCCGGCCACGACGTGGTCGTCAACTTCGCCGCCGAGAGCCATGTCGATCGGTCGATCGACGGTCCCTCGGTGTTCCTCGAGACCAACGTTGTGGGAACCGGAGTGCTCATCGACGCAGCCCGGCGCCACGGCATTGCCCGCTTCATCCAGGTCTCAACCGATGAGGTGTACGGTTCGATCGCCGACGGTTTTGCCCCCGAGGATGCCCCGCTTGATCCGTCGTCGCCCTATTCGGCCTCCAAGGCCGGGAGCGACCTGCTCGTCGGCTCGTATGCGGTGACGTTTGACTACCCGGCGATCATTACTCGCTGCACCAACAACTACGGGCCCTACCAGTTCCCGGAGAAGGTCATCCCGCTGTTCGTCACCAACCTGTTCGAGGACATCCCGGTGCCGCTGTATGGCGATGGCCTCAACGAGCGCGACTGGCTGTATGTGGACGACCACTGTTCGGCACTGCATCTGCTGGTCGACGCCGGCCGGCCCGGCGAGGTTTACAACATCGGAGCAAACGCCCAGGTCTCCAACCTGGAACTCACCCACAAGATCCTCGGACTGCTCGGCAAGGATGACAGCCTCATCCAACCGGTCACCGACCGCCTGGGGCACGATCGCCGCTATGCCGTCGACTCCTCGAAGATCCGGGCGCTGGGGTGGCAGCCGGCCCACAGCCTCGATGATCGACTAGGCGACACCATCGATTGGTACCGTACCCGGGAAGATTGGTGGCGACCGCTCAAGGAGAATCGGTGAAGGGTGTTGTGCTGGCCGGAGGCGCCGGGAGTCGGCTGCGGCCGATCACCTTTGCCATGTCCAAGCAGCTGGTGCCGGTGGCCAATCAGCCGATCCTCTTCTACGGGCTCTACGATCTCGCCGAAGCCGGCATCACCGACGTCGCCATCATCATCTCCCCGGAGACCGGCCAGGAGATCCGCGACGCAGTCGGCGACGGGTCCCGGTTCGGCATCAAGCCCGAGTTCATCCTGCAGCAGAGCCCCGACGGCCTCGCCCACGCCCTCCAGCTGGCCATGCCCTTTGCCGACGGCGATTCGGTGCTCATGTACCTGGGCGACAACCTCGTGCGCCAGGGCGTCTCCGACGTCGTACGGGATTTCGAAGAGCACCAGCCGAACGCCCAGATCCTGCTTGCCGAGGTTCCCAACCCGAGCGCCTTCGGCGTGGCCCAGCTGGACGAAGACGGACACGTCTACCAGCTGCTTGAGAAGCCGGCGGACCCGCCGACCAACCTTGCCCTGGTCGGCGTGTATCTGTTCGACAGCTCCGTCATCCAGGCGCTCGATGCCATCGAGCCCTCGCCGCGCGGAGAGTTGGAGATCACCGACGCCATCCAGTACATGATTGATGCCGGTCAGCGGGTGCGGGCGTCGATGATCGGAGGCTGGTGGAAGGACACCGGGAAGAAAGAGGACTTGTTGCACGCCAGCGAGCTCGTTCTCGAGACGCTGCGGACCTCACTCAAGGGCGAGGTCATCGACAGCCGGCTGCGGGGCGAGGTGCAGGTCGGGGTCGGCTCCAAGATCGTCGACTGTGACCTCATCGGCCCCGTGGTCATCGGGAGCGGCGTGGAGATCGAACGGTCGACGATCGGGCCGAACACGACTATCGGTGACGGCTGTCGCATCACCGACGCCGTGATCCGGCGATCCATCCTCATGCAGGAAGTCGAGATCGCCCACTGGCGCCTGCGTGACTCGCTCGTCGGCCACCGGGCTTCGATCGGGGGATCGGCGCCGCCCGCCTTTGTCGAACTGACGGTCGGTGAGCGATCGGAGATCATCGGCTGATGATCCTCATCCTCGGCCGTGGCGGACAGCTCGGTACTTCGTTTGCGAATCTCCTGGGTCCCGGCGCCCGGTCACTCGGGATCGACGAGCTGAACCTGCAGGACTTCGACACCATCTGGCCGACACTCGACCGGTTCGAGCCGACCGTTCTCATCAATTGTGCAGGCCACACCGCGGTCGACCTTGCCGAACAGCAGGCGGAATTCGCCTACC
>JABDMN010000385.1 GCA_013001485.1 Acidimicrobiia bacterium | reverse complement strand
CACCGAGGGTGCGCGCTTCGCTCACGGGGCGCGATGGAACCGACACGCCAAGTGAACGCCGACTACCGGTCATGGGGTTCCCAGCATGTGTCACTTAGGGACTTTGGTCCCTGACTCGCGTGGATTGGCAGTGGAATCCTGAATGAACTGAGCCGAGGGGGGAGAGTGAACCCTGGGCTGAAGGTATGTGTTCTCGGGCCCATTGACGTCACCAGGTTTGGCGAGAGGCTGGATCACGAGATCGGGGGTCGCAATCCCAAGGTGACCCTGGGCATTTTGGCCTTGTCAGCCAACCGTGCGGTGCCCGTCGCCCAACTGGTCGATGCCGTGTGGGGCGACGATCCGCCGCGCACAGCCATCCCGACACTGCAGTCGGTGATCTCACGGCTCAGGAAGGTCCTTGGCCCCGAGACGATCACCCGCGTGGACCACTCCTACCAGTTGAACATTGAGTGCTCTCAACTCGATGTGACCAACTTCGAGCGTCTGGCAGGCCTGGTGCTGGACAACGTCCGGCTCGACCCGGCGATGGCGCTGCAGTGGGCAGACGAGGCCGAGGCTCTGTGGCGGGGGCCTGTGCTCGGCGATCTCCACGATGAGGTCTTTGCCCGTCCGGAAGTGCTTCGCTTCGACGAGCTGAAGCAGGCTGTCGACGAAGCCCGGCTCGAGGCGCTTGTTCTCTTGGGCAAGGTCGACCGGGCCGTGCCCGAGCTGTATGCCGAAGCTGCCCAGAACCCCCACCGGGAGCACCTGTGGCACCTGCTGGTGCGGGCCCTGTACCTCGATGGCAGGCGTCAGGAAGCACAGGATGCCTACGCCCGGTATGCGGCGGCGTTGGCCGAAACCGGCCTCGAACCGGCCGTGACGCTCGAGCAGCTGGCCGAGAAGGCGTCGGTCTAGCCCGCGATCCAGGCAGCGAACACAGCCTGTGCGATCGGGGCGGCAACTGCACCACCCGTGGCGCTCTCCCCGAAGTCGCCGCCGTTCTCGACAACCACAGCGATAGCGATCGGTGGAGTCTCGTCGGCCTGGATGGGCCCGAATCCGATGAACCAGGCGTGCGGCGACTCGTCGGGGACCTCGGCTGTTCCGGTTTTGCCGCCGATGCGGGCTCCCGGGACCGCAGCTCCGCGACCTGTCCCGGATGTCACCACCTGCTCCATCAATTCGGCGAGCTGCCCGGCCGTCGCCGGGCTCATCGCTCGTTGCCACGTTGCAGGGGCGGTGATCTCGGTGACGTCGCCATCGACCTCGAACACCGCGTCGACGATGTAGGGGACCATGATCACGCCGTCGTTGGCGACGGCCGCAGCTGTAAGCGCCATCCCGAGCGGCGTCGCTCTCACGTCGCGCTGCCCGATCGCAGACTGGGCGATCCCGGGAACGTCATTGAGGAACGACACGGGCCCGGGGATCGCCGATGGCTCGACATCGAAGTCGAAGGGGACTTCGAGGTTGAAGCCGAACCCCTCGGCTCCGGCGACGAGGGCTTCAGCGCCCAGGTCGAGCCCAATGGCTCCGAACGTGGTGTTGCACGACTTGATGAAGGCTTCCTGCAGGGTCACTGTCGTCCCATCGCCGCACGTACGCCGGTTGAAGTTGCGGATCACCGCTGTCGACGTGGGCAACTCGAGTGCGATGACATCGTCGTAGGCCGTCGCAGTGCCGGCGACGCCAGTTTCCAACGCAGCAGCGGCGGTGATCACTTTGAACGTCGAGCCCGGTGGGTAGGTGGCGGCGGTCGCCCGGTTCAGAAGTGGCTCCAGAGGGTCGGCCTCTAGGGCAGTGCCGCTAGTCCCGGCCTGGCCGCCAAGAAGCTCGTTGGGATCGAACGTCGGTGAAGACACCATGGCGAGAACCGCGCCGGTGCTGGCGTCGAGGACAACCACCGCTCCCGGCTGGTCGCCCAGGGCGGCTGCCGCGGCAGCCTGCAGATCGTGGTCGATGGTGAGGCGCAGCCCCTTGGGTGCGAGGTCGCCGCCGGTCAGGGCTGTGAACACCGACGAGATGGTCGAGTCCTGACCCGACGACAGAATCTCGGCCGCCCCTGCCTCCAGCCCGCGGTCACCAAAAAGCAGCGTCGAGTAGCCGACGACGTGCGAGTACAGGTCACCCTCGGGGTAAGTGCGACGGAACACACGGCGGTCGTCGGGATCTGCGGTCGACTGGGCGATCACTACTCCATCGGCAGTGATGATCGGGCCACGTTCTTTGGCGGCCAGGGCCGCCGCCACACGCACGTTGCGGGGGTCGTCGCGAAAGTCCGGGCCGACGATCACTTGCAGCCACGTCATCCAGCCTGACATCAGGCCGAGAACGGCGAGGATCACGATGGCCAGGTGTCGTATGGACCGGTTCACGTTCGCTCCTCGTGGGAGATGCGGGCGAGCAGCGCGATGAGAACCAGGTTGGCGATGAGTGATGAGCCGCCGTAGGACATGAACGGCAGCGTGATGCCGGTCACCGGGAAGAGACGCATCACCCCGGCGAGGATCAGGATCGTCTGGATCCCGAGGACGAGCACCAATCCCGCTGCCATGAGTTTGCGAAACACGTCGCGGGATCGGACCGAGATGCCGAAGCCGACTGCAAACAGCAGGGCGAAGCCTGCCAGCGTCGCAACAGACCCGGCGAGGCCCATCTCCTCCGCGATGGCGGCGAAGATGTAGTCGGTAGCGGCGGCAGGGATCAGGTCGGGTCGGCCGACCCCGATTCCTGATCCGGTGAGGCTCCCGCTTCCGAATGCGAACAGCCCCTGGGCCACCTGGTACCCGGCACCCGTGAAGTCATCGAACGGGTACAGCCACGCCGAAACCCGTCGCTGAACGTGGTCGAACATCTGATAGGCGACGACGCCCCCGCCTGCCACCAGAAGCCCGCCGAATGCCAGATAGCTGGCTTGGGAGGTGGCGGCGTAGAGCATGGCGACGACGACACCGAACAGGAGCAGCGAGGCGCCAAGGTCGCGCTGGTAGATGAGCACTCCGAACGACACGATGAAGGCGAGGAACACGGGGCCGAGCTGGCTGGGCCGCGGCAGAAGGAGGCGTCCGATGGATCGCCGCATGTTCGCCAGGCTCTCGTGGCGTTCTGCCAGGTAGGAGGCGAGGAACGCCACCAGCAGCAGCTTGGCGATCTCGCCGGGCTGGAAGCTGGCTGTCACGCTCGTGCCGGGAACGGTCAGGCGCAGCCACAACCGCGACCCGTTGACCTCTACGCCGAGCGGGGTGAGGGGCAGCATCCACAGGCCGAGAGCGGTGATGGCGAAGACGTAGCGGTAGCGGCGGAGCACCGCGACGCCCTCGGAACGGAGGGCGAACAAGACGGCGGAGGCGATCCCGCCGGCCACGACGATCGACCAGCGCTGCACGGCAGCGCGGCTGGGGTCGAGTCGGTACAGCTCGGTGAAGCCGATCGCGGCCAGGAAGGTGACCAAGGGAATGAGGAACGGGTTCGCGGCCGGGGCGAAGCGTCGAACGGCGAGCCCGAATCCGCCAAACCCCACCAGGAAGGCGGCGATGGTCACGACGACCTGAGC
>JABDMN010000377.1 GCA_013001485.1 Acidimicrobiia bacterium | reverse complement strand
TGACCCCCACGGTGGCGACATCGGCAAGGCCAGGATCCGTTCCGAGCGCTCGAGTTTGTAGCTGTCGCCAGGATGGGTGAAGGCGCCTCCGATGTCGAACGCAATGTTCGCCGGGACATCGGGCCCGACCGGGATCGGCTCGTGCGCAGCCTCCGTAACCACGACTCCATCGAAAGGCTCAGTCGTGGCGTCAATTCCGGCGTCGGCGAGACTGGTGACGACTTCGGCGGTCGACTGGATCGGGGCGGAGAAGCGGTCGGTCAACCACTGCACGAACGGAAGGTGGAAGTGGTCGGCGTGAGCATGGGTCACCAGGATCCTGTCGACCTTGCCGATGTCGTTGACGTCGACGTCTTCCCAATCCCAGGCGAACTTGCCGGGGTCGATCAGGGTGACGAGCCCGTCGAGGTCGACGAGCACACACGAGTCGATGATGCGGGTGATTCGGGTCATGGTGTCGCCTCCAGGATCGCGATCACCCGAGCGTACCGGCGAAAGGCCGGGCCGGGCCTCGGGGGAGGTGCGACAAGCTCAGGTTGCGGACCGCTCGGCGGCGGGCACGGCGAGGTCGCGGAACTCGTCGGGCACTCCCCCGCCTTCGCGGAGCACGACCGACGCCGGCCCCAGGGCGTCTCGTCCGAACTTCTCGCGTACCGCATCGACCGCACCGTCGAGATCCTCTCGTTCTTGGGCAAGCTCGTTCCCGGTGCGGAGCGGATCGTCGTCCGTGTGAAGACTCAGCTCGAGCTGGAGGTGCTCACGCCGCTCGAGATTGGAGACGGAGATCCCGAAGAGGTTGGGCCTCTCACCCGGTCTCGAGTCGAGACCCAGCTGCACGAGCCGCCAGGCGTGGAGCCGGATCGCCACGGTCGACGCCGTCGCAACGGTGACGGTGCTGCTGCGGGTGATGGCTGTCATGTCGTCGAACCGGATCCGAACGGTGATCGTGCGCCCTGCCCGGCCCTTCTTGCGGAGCCGGCTCCCGATGCGGTCGGCAAGCTTGGCGATGACGACCGGGCGCTCGGACGACGGCAACCTTCGGCCGAAGGCCGATTGAGCTCCCACCGAACCGGCCCGTCGCTTCGTGACCACAGGTCGGGGATCCCGGTTCCAGGAGAGGTCGTGAAGATGCCTTCCCCCGTGCTTCCCGAATTTGGATCGCAGCGTATCCACAGGAAGCCGGGCTAGGTCGCCGATGGTCTCGACCGCGTAGGTCGCCAATTTGTCACCCGTGACTGGTCCCACACCCCAGATCATCCGGACGGGCAGCGGATGCAAGAACTCGACCTCCCTGTCGGGATCGACGACGACAAGACCGTCCGGCTTTGCCACCTGGCTGGCGACCTTCGCAAGGAACTTGGTGCGGGCGACTCCCACCGAGATGGGAAGACCCGTTTCGGCCTGGACCTCGACTCGAATGCGGCGGGCGATCTCCGAGGGCGGCCCGAACAGGTGGACTGAGCCTGAGACGTCGCAGAAGGCCTCATCGATCGAGATCTGCTCGATCAAAGGCGTGAAGCGACGGCAGACTTCGAACGTAGCGTCGCTGAGGTCGAGGAAGTCGCTGAACGAACCGTCGACAAACTCGAGACCGGGGCACATACGGCGCGCTGTCGACCCGGCCATGCCGGATCGCACCCCGTAGGCACGCGCTTCATACGACGCCGACAAGACGACGCCGCCCCCCACCGCCACCGGCTTCCCCCGCAAGTCGGGACGGTGGAGCAACGACGCCGAAACGTAGAAGGCATCGAGGTCTGCATGGAGGATCGTGCCTTCGTCCACGGCCACATCGTCGCGGACGGGTGTGACAAGAACCTCAAGACGCGACACGGGCCCGGTCGAGTGGACCGGACCCTGCGCCGCTCCCCCTGGAAAAGAGGCCGGAATCGCCTGATGGGATTGTTGACGAGATCCGGTGAGGGTCAAGGCTGGTTCAACACCGCACGAAGTGACTAGTCACCTCAACCACCGATGCAGAAGCCGGGTTCAGTCGGTTGAGATCTCGTTGGGAAGCGGGAACCAACGGAGGTGCTCGAAGTCCTCGGTCACAAGGGGATAGCCGAGCGGCGGAGGCAGGACCACGTCATCGAGATCCGACAGGATTCGCCGGGCCTCGTCGAGATAGCCCGCCAACTCCTCTTCTCCGTGCGTGTGTCGCCGTGACCGGAATGCCATATCGCCACCGTCATAGGAGACATCGTGCAAGCTGAGCGGCGGCTCCCCCGCCGGCTCGCGGTGCTTCCACAGACCGGTTTCCGGCTCGAAGCTGTAGTGCGGCAGCAGGCGCCACCCCTCGTTGGCGACGAGGTGTAGGGCTTCGAGGATGTAGTCGACGACCGCTTCGGAGATGAAGTAGTTGAAGTTGACGCGGACCCAACCGGGCTTGATGCCCTCACACCCGCGTGCGATCTCTCTCTCGAATTCGTGGGACCGCTCGATGTCGATGCCGAGGAGCCGGTGCCCGTAGGGCCCTGCGCACGAGCACCCACCACGTGACTGGATCCCGAACAGGTCATTGAGCACGGCCACCACGAAGTTGTGATGGAGATACCGGCCGTCGTGGCGGACGACGAACGACACGATCGACAGCCGGTCCGAGTCGTGGTTGCCGAGGATCTCAATGTTGGGGTTGGCATCCCACGAATCGATCGCTCGGGAGATGAGGCTCTCCTCTCGCTCCCGGATGGTGCCGATGCCGACTGCCTCCTTGAGTTGAAACACGAGGCCGGCCCGGATCGATTCCACGATGGCGGGAGTGCCGCCCTCTTCCCGATGCTCGATGTCGTCGAGATAGCGGTGGTCTTCTGGATTCACATAGGCGACCGTGCCCCCACCCGGGACGGCCGGAACCCGGTTGGTGAACAACTCCTTGCGAGCAACGAGCAGACCAGGGGTTCCTGGACCCCCGATGAGTTTGTGAGGCGAGATGAAGATGGCGTCCTTGTACGCGAGGTGACCGTCGACACCCTCGTCATCGGGACTCATGTCGATGGAGACGTACGGGGCCGCGGCGGCGAAGTCCCAGAACGAGAGGGCTCCGTGTCGATGCAGCAGGATCGAAATCGCACGCACATCGCTGATGATTCCCGTGACGTTCGAAGCCGCCGAAAAAGAGCCGATCTTGAGAGGACGATCGGCGTAGGCGACCAGCTCCTTTTCGAGGTGGTCCAGGTCGATATGACCGTCGGCGTCCTCGGGGATCGTCACCACATCGGCAATCGACTCTCGCCACGGGAGCTCGTTGGAGTGATGCTCATAAGGTCCGAGGAACACAACGGGCCTCTCCTCAGCGGGGATGGCATCAGACAGCTGGTACTGATCCTCGAGGTTGCACGGGATCGACAAACCCATGACCGCGATCATCCTGTTGATGGCGGCGGTCGAACCCGAGCCGCAGAACAGGACTGCGTGATCCTCGTTGGCGCCGAGGCAGCGCCGGATGATCTCGCGTGCCTCCTCACGGAACCGCGAGGTTTGGAGACCGGTGCCCGACGACTCGGTGTGAGTGTTGGCGTAGAGGGGAAGCACGTTCTCGCGGATGTAGTCCTCGATGAACGAGAGCGCCCGGCCTGATGCGGTGTAGTCGGCATAGGTGACGCGCCGTTCCCCAAACGGGCCAGGCACCGCATCGTGGCTTCCGATGACGGACTCGCGGATCGTGTCGATGAGTGAGCTCATAGGCGCCGATGGTACGCAATCCCGGTGCTGGTGTCGGTCGAGTTCGACAGGCGCCTCGACATCCGTTCCTATTTGTTGTATTCTTGACTCAAGAACTCAAGAATGAGACTAGAACTCACCTCCCGCACCGACCTCGCCCTGAGAGCCCTCCGCTCACTCCACGACGCAGGGACCAGGGTCAAGCGTGCCGACCTCGCCGCCGAACTCGACACCACCCCGGACTTCCTCGCCAGAGTCGTCGCTCCCCTCGTTCGACAGAAATGGGTCACCTCCGAGAGGGGCCCCTCTGGGGGCTACGCGACCGACGTATCCGTCGCGAGCGTCTCGGTCTTTGACCTCGTGGCGGCCATCGAAGGCGTGCCGGACGAAAGCCGGTGTGTCTTGCGCAGCGGACCGTGCGACGCCAATGAGCGCTGCGCCCTCCATGACGCATGGACCCGCGCCCGCAATGCACTCACCGCTGAACTCCAGACCACACGCATCATCGACTGAGGAGGCTTCATGGAACACACCACGCCCAACCGTCGCTGGGAGCTGGTGCTGATCGGTGGCCTCGGGGGCATCCTCGTGGCGCTGGCGTTCGTTGCCTTCGGCCATATCGGCTCGAGCGACGCGACGGCCGCTGCTGCGCCAGGAGACAACGTATCGGCGCTTGCCGCGGGCATTGCCTGGGAGGAAAACATCACTCCTTTCCTGGTGCCCAAGGCTTCGTTGCCTCTGGCACCGGCGGACGAACTCCATGTCGCCAACGCTCCCGCCATGCCACCAGCAATCACCAGATCTGACCAGGCAATCGTCGAAGTCCATTTCGAGGTCGTCGAGAACGTTGCTCTGATCGACCCGAACAACGGCGTGGAGTTCGAGACCTGGGGTTACAAGATTGCCGGCGACTCAACGCCCGTGATCGGCACGCCGGGACCGGTTATCCGTGCCCGCGTCGGCGATGTGTTCCGGTTCACGGTCACCAACCCTGCTTCGAACACACATCCGCACAACGTCGACTTCCATGCGGTGACAGGCCAGGGAGGCGGTGCAGCCGACACGGTGGTCGCACCCGGCGAGACCCGGACCATTGAGGCGCGGCTCCTCTACCCGGGTGTCTTCATGTACCACTGCGCCTTTGGTGACGTCCCTGAGCACATCTCTCACGGCATGTACGGCGGGATCGTGGTCGATCCTGAAGAGCCACTTCCGCCGGCTGATCACGAGTTCTACGTCGTCCAGTCCGAGTACTACACCGACTCCCTCGAGCCGGGTCTGAGCGACCTCGATCGCGATGCCCTTCTGGACGAAGAACCCTCGATGGTTGTCTTCAACGGCTTCAAGGGCGCCCTCACCAACAGCCCTCTCCAGATCGACGTGGGCGACCGAGCCCGTTTCTATTTCGTCAACGCCGGTATCGATCTCGATTCCAACTTCCACCCGATCGGATCGCATTGGGATGCCGTGTGGCAGGAGGGAGCCACCTACTCGCCACCGATACGCGGTTCCCAGACCACCCTGGTTCCGGCTGGAGGCGGCGTCGTCGTCGACCTCATCGGCCAGGTCCCGTCGCGCATCGTCCTCGTCGACCATGCGCTCACCCGAGCGTTCTACAAAGGTGCGATCGGGTACGTGGACGTGGTCGGCGACCCGAACCCGGAGATCTTCGAGGCAACCTCGGAGTCGTGAGGAACTCTCTCTGTTCGCGCTGGTTCGTACTTCGTATGAGTGCGCCCCCAACTCGAGTTGGTCGGTAACCAGACACCGGTACGCTGACCATATGGAACTCGTCTCCGTCCAGATCGCTCCAGCACCGGCTCCGGTGAAGATCGGCTCCCGAACCGACCAGACGGGCATCTTCAAGACCCCCGTGACTGAGACCGTCGTCACCGCGGCGGGCCTGACTGGCGACACCATCGTCGACACCCGCCACCACGGCGGTCCCGATCAGGCCGTCTACGTCTATTCGGCCGAGGATTACGGCTGGTGGGCCGGCGAGCTGATGCACGAGCTTCCACCAGGCCAGTTCGGCGAGAACCTGACGTTGTCGACCTTTGGCGACACCGCGGTACGAGTCGGAGACCACTAC
>JABDMN010000349.1 GCA_013001485.1 Acidimicrobiia bacterium | reverse complement strand
GACCACGAGGAGGACAGATGCAGCCAGTTGACGTTGGGAAGCTTCGAAGGGTGTGGGACCCCCGCATCCACCCGGATGGGCGCAGGGTGGCATTCACGGTCACTGCGGTCGATCTGGAGGGCGACCGGTACGTGTCGGAGATTTGGCTGTGGGACGGAGAGTCGGCCCGCGCGTTCACCGGTGGGCCCAAGGACACCTCGCCGCGGTGGTCGCCTGACGGCTCCCACCTTGCCTTTCTCAGAGCCGGCCCCGAAGACTCCGACAAGCCGCAAGTAGCGGTGATCGCTGCCGACGGCGGCGAGGCCACGGTGATGACCGAGTTTTCGCTTGGTGTCTCGGCGCTGGAGTGGTCGCCTGACGGCACGCGCCTCGTCGTGGTCGGGACCACCTGGACCGATGACTGGGCCGATCTCGAGGACGACGAGCGGAAGAGACGGCCGCGCCGGATCACCGAGCTCCCGTATCGCGGCGACAATCAGGGTTGGCTCCACGACCGCCGTTCCCACGTCTATGTCATCGCCGAGGACTCCGAACCGGTATGTCTGACTCCTGGCGAGTTCGACGAAGCGTCGCCGACTTGGCATCCGTCGGGCGATCGTGTCGCCTTCATCAGTGCTCGTCACGACAGCAGGGGCCTCGACCCGGGGTCGCAGCTGTTCGAGGTGAGTGTCGACGGCGGCTCTGCTGCTCCTGTGGGTGATGTCGGTGCGTGGGACAGCGTCTCCTATTCACCCGACGGCACGTTGCACGCCGTTGGTCACACCGGCATGTACGACTGGCCGGGGGTGACAACCCTGTTCCGCCGCGACGGTGGCGAGTGGATGGATCTCACGAGCCAGCACGATCGCGGAGTGTCCGGGTTCAGCCCACCGCTCGTGCCGCCGACGCCTCAGTGGTCGGGTGATGGTGTGCCTGTCGGATACCTCGTCGACTCGGGCCGCACCAGGGTGGTCCGCTTCGAAGGCGAAGCCGCGGTGACGCTCGTCGGTGGCGACCGGATGGTCACTGGCTTCTCGGCTCGACCCGACGGCTCTGCCCTCGCCTTCACCGCCACCGACTACTCCGATCCGGGTGAGCTGTGGTGGTCGGAGAACGGGGAGGAACGTCGGCTCACTTCGGTGAACGAAGGCTTCCGTTCGTCGGTCAGCCTCGTCGAACCCGAAGAGGTCACGATCGATACCGAAGACGGACCGGTGCACGGGTGGGTGTATCTGCCGCCCGGTGACGACCCGGTCAAGGTCCTGTTCAACATCCACGGCGGTCCGGCCAGCCAATACGGCGTCGGGATGTTCGACGAGTTCCAGGTGTACGCCGGCGCCGGCTACGCCGTCGTGGCCTGCAACCCGCGTGGCTCCGATGGCTATGGCCGAGACCATGTGCGGGCCGTCGTCGGCGAGTGGCAGAAGGACGATCCGGTCGATCTGCGTGACCTCCGGGGTTTCATCGCCGGCGTCCTCGATCGGTACCCCCGACTCGACCGCGATCACGTCGGTGTGATGGGCGGTTCTTACGGCGGGCTCATCACGATCCGAATCCTCGCCGTCGACGATTCGTTCACGTCGGCAGTCTCCGAACGCGGTCTCTATGACTGGATCTCGTTTGCCGGCGCTTCCGACATCGGGCCCTGGTTCGACAAGCTCTACGTCGATGCTCAGCTGCCCGACGGCGATCAGGATCTGTGGCGTGCTAGCTCGCTCTCACATGCGGGCTCAGTCGCGACTCCGACGCTGATCATCCACTCGGACTCGGACTTCCGCACACCGATCGATCAGGGCCAGCAGCTCTACGTGCTCCTGCGTCGTCTCGGTGTCGAGACCGAGCTTCTGTGGTTCCCCGGTGAAGGTCACGAGATGTCGCGATCCGGCAAGCCGCGGCATCGAGTCGAACGGTTCGAAGCGATCCTCGACTGGCACAACAGGCACTGTTGAGCCCGGAGCATTTCGCCGAGCGGGTGGCTATGCCAGAATCGGCGGATGGAGCCCACAAAGAACATCTGGTTCGACGGTGAGCTCGTCCCGTGGGACGACGCCACAATTCACGTCCTCGCCCACGGTCTGCACTACGGGACAGGGGTATTCGAGGGCATTCGTGCCTACGAGACGAGTGATGGGCCGGCGGTATTCCGGCTGACGGATCACATGGTCAGGCTCATCAACTCGTCCAAGGCCTACGGCCTGCCGATCGAGTGGAGCGCCGACAAACTGGTCGCCGAGGCCAAGGCGCTCATCGCCGCCAACGGGCACCAGTCGTGTTACCTGCGGCCGCTGGTGTTCTACGGCACCGGGTCGATGGGTCTCAATCCCGCAGGCGCCACGTGCCACACGATGATGGCCACCTGGGAGTGGGGCGCCTATCTCGGCGAGGAAGGTCTCGCCAACGGCATCCGTGTCGCCGTCTCCTCATGGCGTCGCATCAGTCACGACAGCTTCATCCCCGCTGCCAAAGGCACCGGCCAGTACCTGAACTCGGTGATGGCCAAGCAGGAAGCGCTTCGCAACGGATACGACGAGGCCGTGCTGCTCAACGCCGATGGCCAGGTCTCCGAGGGCTCAGGCGAGAATCTCTTCGCGGTCCAGGGTGACCGGGTGCTCACTCCGCCCCGGTCGGCCGGGATCCTGGACGGGATCACCCGCAACTCCGTCATTGAGTTGCTCCAGGACGACGGATACACAGTGGTGGAGAAGGATCTGCTGCGGTCTGACCTGTACATCTCCGACGAGCTGTTCTTCACCGGGACCGCTGCCGAGGTCACGCCGATCCGTGAGGTCGACGATCGTCCCGTTGGCGAGGGCAAGCCGGGACCCGTCACCAGACGCGCCCAGGACCTGTTCATGGGTGTCGTCAAGGGTGAGAACGAGCGGTATTCGCACTGGCTCGAATCGGTGTAGCCGAACCACCGCGACGAACCGATAGCATCACGGGCATGGGCCAACAGCCGAACATCGAGCTCGAGATATCCGATCTGCCACGCCCGGTCGCCAAACCGTCCCCGCCAGACGGATGGTCGCCGGACCGTCCCGGTGAGCTGAATCATCCCGACGACGTCCCTTGGGGCGGAGCCTTCGGGACACCCGGGCCGGACACGGGCTTCGTGTACCGGTTGCTCGCCGAGTCTGGCTACGAGCCGGGCGAAGGAGAACGCCGCGCTGATGTCATGGCCGCCCTTGCGGCCGTAGCCGGCGCTCGGTCCAGCCACTTCGGCAGGGCGCCGACGCAGACCGACGTCAAGATCGCTGCTCTGATCCTCGGCTACGAGAGCGACGGGATGCCCCAGGCCGTGCTGGACAGCCTCGCCGCCGACCGGTCCACCTGGTTCGCCGACATCGCCCACAAGCCGGGCAAGGCCCGCACACTCGTGGGTGCTGTCAGTCTCGACGTTCTCAGGCAAGGCCCGGATGAGGTCTGGGCGCGGGTCGCAGCCGGCGAGCGTCTCGTCGCTCTCTGATGTACCGGTATCTCTCCGGAGACGTCGTCGAGATCCCTGACCACGTCTCGGAGCTCCCGCGATTTCACCTCGCCACGTGTTTCGTCTGCGGCCCTGACACGGTCGAAGGCCTCGGCCTCTACCCCCACCTCGATGGTGACCGGGTCGCCGCCGAGCTGTCATTCCCGAAGCGGTTCGAGGGCGGTCCCGGGCTGGTCCACGGAGGCGCTGTTGCCGCCTTCTTCGACGATCTGATGGGCTACGTGTTGCTCGCCCATGGCGTGCCAGCTGTGACTGCGAAGTTGGAGATGAACTACCTGGTACCGATCGAACTGGACTCCATTCTCCACGGCGTCGCCTGGCTCGCGCATCGAGATGGCCGCAAGCTGTACATCGAGGGCGAGGGAATCGACACCTCAGGTGTCCGGGCCGTGGAGGCGTCGGCGATGTTTCTCGAGGTGGGCCTCGACCACTTCACCAAGCGTTTCGAAGAAGGGGAGTACTACCCATGAGGGCGATGCGATGAGGATCGAGAAGCGATGAAGATCGTACGTGTCGAGTCTGCCGTCGACGACATCACCTACGGCGCTGTGGAGCCGGAGGGCATTCGCCTCCACCGGGGGTCGCCCTTTGTTGCCTGGGAGCCGACCGAGACTGTGGTCCCGTTCGAACAGGTGCGACTGCTGTCTCCCGTGATCCCCACCAAGATCGTGGCTGTGGGCAGGAACTACGTCGATCACGCCGCAGAGATGGGATCGGAGGTTCCTGAGGAGCCGATCTTCTTCCTCAAGCCACCCACCGCCATCATCGGCCCGCTCCAGCCGATCCGGCTCCCGCGGGACTCCGATGAGGTACATCACGAGGCCGAGCTGGCTGTGGTCATCGGGACGGTCACCCGCAAGGTCGCCATCGAGGACGTTGGGCCGCACATCCTCGGATACACGGCGGCCAACGACGTCACGGCACGAGATCTGCAGCGCCGCGACGGGCAGTGGACTCGGGCGAAGGGCTTCGACACGTTCTGTCCGTTGGGCCCTGCCATCGACACCGATCTCGACCCGGCGGAAGGCCTGTCGGTGATCTCCCGGGTGAACGGCGACATCCGACAGACCGGATCGACAGTCGACATGGTGTTCGGTGTTGGCGAGCTGGTCTCGCGGGTCTCCCAGATCATGACGCTGTTGCCCGGCGACGTGATCCTGACCGGGACACCCGCAGGAGTCGGTCCCATCACCGACGGCGACCGGGTGGAGGTCGAGGTCGAAGGAGTCGGGGTGCTGGTCAATCCGGTGGTGGCGGCATGAGGGTTCGCTTCGCCCCTTCGCCAACCGGGTACCTCCATGTCGGGGGCGCTCGCACGGCGTTGTTCAACTATCTGGTGGCCCGGAAGGCCGGGGGGACTTTCATCCTTCGGAGCGACGACACGGACGCCGAGCGGAGCGAGGACACGTACCGCGACGACATCTACGCGGGCATGGCCTGGCTCGGACTCGATTGGGATGAGGGTGTCGAGCGAGGCGGTCCGCACGGCGACTACCGCCAATCGAGCCGGTTCGACCGGTATCGCGACGTTGCTGAGCAGCTCGTCGCGGACGGGAAGGCGTACTACTCCCTGGCCACGAACGAAGCCCTTGACGCGTTCCGTAAGGCGGCCCAGCAGGAAGGTCGGCCTCCCGCTTACGACGGTTCGCTGGAACCGCCGGCCGACGAGGCGGCACGCCGCGTCGAGCTCGGTGAGGCTGCTCCGATCCGGTTCCGAGTTCCTCGGCCCGGCTCAACGGAGTTCGTGGATGTCGTGCGTGGTGACATGGAGTTCGACCACGTCCAGATCGAGGACTTCGTGATCCTGCGGTCCAACGGATCGCCGACCTATCACCTGGCGTCCACGGTCGACGACGTCGACTACGAAATCACGCACGTGATCCGCGGCGAGGACTTGCTGTCGTCCACGCCCAAGCACATCCTCATCACCCAAGCGATGGGTGCCGAGTCGGCGACCTACGCCCATCTGTCGCTGCTGATGGGGCCCGACGGCAAGAAGCTGTCCAAACGCCACGGCGACACTGCGCTGCGCGCTTATCGCGACGCCGGCATCGTTCCGGAGGCGATGGTCAACTATCTGGCGCTCCTCGGTTGGTCTCCGGGGGATGAGGACACAGTGATCGACCTGGACTCGATGGTGGAACGTTTCGACATCGGCGCGGTGTCGCGCAATCCGGCCGTGTTCGACCCTCAGAAGCTGGAGTGGCTCAACGGCATCTACATCCGCGAGATGTCCGAGCATGAGTTCGTGGCAGCGGTGTTGCCCCTGGTCGAGGACGACCTGGGCCGGCAGCTCAATGATGCCGAGCGATCCCAGTTCGACGAGCTGGCCCCACTGGTGCAGGAGCGGGCCAAGCGGCTCACCGAGATCGCGCCGCAGGTGCGGTTCGTGTTCGGCGAGTTCGGGTACGACGAGACGTCCTGGGACAAGGTGATGAAGGGCGACGACGCCCCCCTTGCGGTTGAGAAAGCACTGGATCGCCTCACGGGGCTCGAAAGGTGGGACACGGAACACATCGAGGCGGCGCTTCGCCTGATGCTCGAGGAGAACGAACTGTCAGCCCGCAAGGGTCTGCAACCGCTGCGGGTCGCGATTGCCGGGTCGTCGGTGAGTCCACCCCTCTTCGAGTCGATGGCTGTGCTGGGCCGTGAGCGCACCCTGGAGCGTCTACAGGCTGCTGCGGCTCGGCTGTGAGCGGCTTCGATCAGCTCGTCACGTTCGTGCGGGTCGCGGACATCGATCGATCCTCGGCCTTCTACGGGGGAGTGCTCGGTCTCGAGTTGGTGCGTGACCAGGGCGCATGTCGCATCTTTCGGGTGTCGGGCGACGGCTTTCTCGGCGTCTGCGTGGCCACGGAGCCGTTCGAGCCGGACGATCGCGTCATCCTGACCCTGGTTGCCGACGACATCGCAGGTTGGGGTGAACGGCTTGCCGCTGCCGCCGTGACCATCGAAAAGCCCCCAACGGATTACCCGGAATTCGAGATCACCCACCTCTTCGCCCGTGACCCGGACGGCTATCTCGTCGAGATCCAACGTTTCTGGGAGCACCTGGGGTAAATGACAAAATCGACTTACGCGCAATCCCGCGCGTAAGACAACGAGCGTCGCCCCCCTCGCCCTTTGGGAGAGGGGGGTTGGGGGGAGAGGGTGGTTCGTTCCGACTCGAGGTTGCGTTCTCGAATCGACTCTCGTTTGTGTCGCTGCTTCGCCCAGACGCCCTAGACGCGCGGTCCGGCGGCCACTCCGCTGGTCTTGGCCACGGCCTCGGCAGCCTGGGCCGAAGCCATCCAGGTGAAGTGCCCATGTTCGGGCCACACGACGAGGTTTGAGTTGGGCAGCTGGCCGGCAAGCCACTCTCCAACTTGAGCGGGGACCGTTTCGTCGCCGCCGCCGTACCAGAGATGGGTCTCCGTGGTGACTGCGGATACGTCGAGACCCCAGGAGTCCAGGTAGATCCCGGCGTCGTAGGCGGCCGGACGCCCTCCTTGCTTCAGCGCTTCACGCATCATTCGGAGGAACCAGTCCTTCCTGGCGGCGTCCGTCAGGAACGGTCGGTCGACTTCGCCAAGACTGGCGATGGTCTGGTCGAGAATCTGGTCGTCGCGTCCCTTGTTGAGGCCCATCGCCGTCAAACCGAACTGAATGCGCCGCACGAGGCCAAACCGTGAGATGCTCGTGCCGATGAGGGATCGGTCCATTCCCGGGGCGTCGGCAGGACCAACGGCAACGACCAATCCGAGCCGGGTGACCCGATCTGGCATCGCCGCAGCGCAGGCCAACGCATATGGTCCGCCGCCAGATGTGCCCAGCACCGCGAACTCTTCGATCCCGAGCTGGTCCGCTGCTTCGGCGACATCGTTTGGCCAATCGAGCAGCTTCCGTCCTGGTTGGAACGACGAGGACCCGTAGCCGGGCCGGTCGAGCACGACCACGCGGGCAGATAGCCCTGCGTTCTCGACCTCTTGGTTTACGACTTCATATTCGATTCGGTTCGTTGGAAAGCCGTGGCAGTAGATGAGAGGGGTCG
>JABDMN010000326.1 GCA_013001485.1 Acidimicrobiia bacterium | reverse complement strand
GGGCACCATCGACGACCTCGCCGAGCTTGCCACTGCATTGCGAGCCAAGGGAATCAGCCTGTGCGTCGACCTCGTCGTCAACCACACCGCTCGCGAACATGAGTGGGCGCAACAGGCCATCGATGGTGACGAGAAGTACCGGGACTACTACCGGCTCTTTCCGGACCGCGAGATGCCAGACAGGTACGAGGAGACTTTGTGGGAAGTGTTCCCCGACACAGCTCCGGGTTCGTTCACCTGGGACGACGAACTCGGGTCCTGGGTGTGGACCTCGTTCCACGAGTGGCAGTGGGACCTCAACTACGCCAACCCTGACGTCTTCCTGGAGATGTTCGACGTGATGCTGAACCTGGCCAACAAAGGTGCCGAGGTCATCCGCCTCGACGCCGTCCCCTGGCTTTGGAAGCAGCTCGGCACCTCGTCGCAGAACCTGCCCGAGTCCCACCAGATCTTGCGGGCATGGCGAGCGCTCATGGCCATTGCAGCACCTTCCGTCGCGTTCAAGGCAGAGGCGATCGTGGCCCCTGACAACCTCGTGCCATACCTGGGCGACGATGACCACTTGGAATGTGACCTCGCCTATCACAACCAGCTGATGGTCATGAGCTGGTCGGCGCTGGCCGAAGGCAAGGGACGCTTGATGACCCAGGCGTTGTCTCGGATGCAGCCGCATCCGAGACATTCGACCTACGTGACCTACGTGCGGTGGCACGACGACATCGGCTGGGCCGTAGTGCCCGAGGACGCCGGTGCCGTAGGGCTCGATGCGTTCGCTCACCGGGCGTTCCTCAACAGCTACTACACCGGTGAGTTCGCAGGGAGCCCGGCGCGAGGTGCCAGGTTCCAGGACAATCCCGTCACCGGCGATGCTCGAATGTCCGGAGCGGCTGCGTCACTTGTCGGCATCGAAGCAGCGCTCAAGTCGGGCGACGAAGCCGCCCTCGACGAGGCCATCCGCAGACACCTTCTGCTCCACGCCGTAGCCCTGTCCTATGGCGGCATCCCCCTGCTGTGGATGGGCGACGAGTTGGGGATGACCAACGACTACTCGTATCGGGACATCCCCGAGTGGACCGCCGACAACCGGTGGATGCACCGCCCGGTGATGGACTGGGCGGCAGCCGAGGCCCGCAACGACAAGACGTCGGTGTCGGGCCGCATCTATCAAGAGCTGAGCCGGCTTATCGCTCTCCGGACATCGAGCCGACGCTTCCGTGCCGACAACCATCCCACTGCATTGACTCACGACAACGAGCACGTGCTGGTGTTCCGACGTGACGGCCTCCTGGGCGCTGCGAACTGGTCGTCGACAGACCAGACGTTCGACTATTCGCTCCTCGAAACCGCCGGGGTCCGGGAACCACTCGACCTCATCACGGGCGGGACCCCGGGGTTCCACGATGGCCGCGTGGTCGTACCGGCGCTGTCGATGCTGTGGCTGGTCGAAGGGACGCCCTAGGCGCCTGCCCGTTCGAGGAACCTCGCCCGGTCGACAACGACCCGGCGATGCACTCCTCGGGCCAGCACGACGTCTTCCTGATTGGCCGACACGTCGAATGTGACCGTCCGGCCTTCAACCGCGGTGACGACGGCACGGCACTGCACCACGGTGCCAACCGGTGAAGCGGCGAGATGCTCGATCGACACTTCGGTTCCCACGGTGGTCGCAGACTCGTCGAGCAAGGGACGCAGCGCTTCAACCGCAGCGATCTCCATCCACGCGACGACCCGGGGCGTGGCGAGCACGGGGACGTCTCCCGACCCGACGACTTCGGCCGTGTCCAGTTCGCCGACAGCGACGGTGTAGGTGCCCTCGATCCCAGGTGTGATGGCCATGGCGGCAAGCTACCCCATGACGACTCGGCAGTAGGGTCGCGACATGATCGACCTCAGCTACCAGGGCAACGTTGCCGTCGTCACCATGCGGGCCGAAGAGAACAGGCTCAACCGTGGTTTCATCGACCGGTTCAGCGAGGTGCTCGACGAAGTGGAGGCGGGCCCTCCGGCTTCTCTGGTCACTACGGGAGAGGGGAAGTACTACTCGAACGGCCTCGACCTCGAGTGGTTGTCGCGCGACGACACCGAGGACATGCGTCAGTTCGTCGTCGACGTCGAGGCTCTCATGGCGCGGCTCCTTGCGTTCCCACGAGTCACTGTGGCCGCTCTCAATGGCCACACATTCGCCGCCGGTGCCATGAACGCCCTCGCCCACGACTTCCGGGTGATGCGTGAGGACCGCGGCTGGTTCTGTCTCCCCGAGATCGACATCGGGATCCCGTTCTCAGATGGCATGGACTCGCTGATCCGCCACAAGCTCGCACCCGCCGTGGCCCACAAGGCGATGGTCACCGGGCACCGGTTCACCGCACCAGAGGCACTCGAGGCTCACATCGTCGACGCGGCGGTCGCCGAAGACCAGGTGGTGGCGCGTGCCGTCGCGATCGCCGCCGAGCACGCCGACAAGAGTCCGTCGATCCTGCGCGACATCAAGTCGCGGATGTATGCCGGGACGATCCGCCTCCTCGAGGAATCTGAGGGAACAGAGGCTTCGTGACCGGACCCGCCGCGGTCCACGGTCTGCTGAATCTGCTCGAGGACGTCGGCATCGAATGTGTAGTCGCCGGAGGTTGGGGAGTCGACGCCCTCGTCGGCCGCCAGACTCGTGACCACGGGGACCTCGACGTGATCCTTCCCGCCGACGACGAGTCGACGGCGATCGAAGCGCTGACAGGCGCCGGCTTCGAGATCTCCACGGATTGGCGCCCGATCCGGTTTGCGATGACACACCCCGACGGGCGGGAGATCGATCTGCACCCGGTCCGGCAGGGCCCCGCCGGATCCATGATCCAGGAAGTCTTCGAAGGCCATCTCACCTATCCAGCTGACGAGATCACGACCGGGATCATCGATCGGCGTCTGGTGCGGTGTATCTCAGCTGCGCTTCAGATCCGTTTCCACGACGGATACGAGCCGCAGGAAAAGGATCGCGCTGACGTGGCGACGCTGTGCGCAGCTACGGGCCTCGAACCCCCGGCTGCCTATCGCTGACGTTCGAGCCACACCATCGGGATGTCCCTGTCGGTCCGGGACTGGTACTCGGTGTAGCCGGAGTACGCCTCGACCGCCAGGGGCCACAGCTGCTTCTTCTCTTCCGGCGCGGCGACCCGAGCGGTGGCTGCATAGGAGCCACGCTCCCACTCCACTTCAACTGAGGGCTCGGCGACCAGGTTGAGGAACCAGTCGGGGGCGTAGTCGCGGCCTCCCCAACTCGCGATCACGATGTGGGTGTCGTCGACATCGAGGAACAGCAGCGGCACCGTGTGCTTGCGACCGGTCTTGGCTCCCGTTGTTGTGAGCAGCAGCATCGGCCCGTCGATGCCGGGGAGGCGTCGGCCCAGGCGTCCGCCTGTTCCACGGAACACCACGCGGTGGATCGACGACAGGATCTGTGCGGTGAAGTCACGCATCGGGTGAATCTACGTTGTCGGTAGCCTCCGACCATGGCGCGCGTCCATCCGGTCGATCGAGCTGCTGGCGTCGCCTTCCGCCGGCTTCCCCGCCACCTGCGGGTGTTCCGCGACGGGTGGGGTGCCGGTCTCGACGAGTGGCTGCCTTTGGGAGGTCTGCCGACTGAGCCCGATGACCTCGACATCAGCTGGGGGCCTGCCGTTCTCAGCAAGAACGTCGTCGGTAGGCACGGCACGTTCTTGTCACATGCCGATCATCTGCCCGACGTAGCCCGCACTGGACACCTGTACTTGGTTCAGCCGCCCGGGGGTTACGACCGCCTGGTCGTGTTGATGGCTGCCTGGAACGACCACGGATATGCCACCCGGGAGGGCATCGCCCAGTTGCTCACCCGGCGGGGAATCGCGTCGGTCATCCCGGAGAACCCGTACTACGGGAAGCGCCGGGTGTTCGCCAACCAGGCCATTCGCACCGTCGTCGACTTCGCACTGATGACACAGGGCGCTGTGAACGAAGCCCGCTCGCTGCTTCTGACGTTCGCCAACGAAGCCACGACCCTTGGCGTTGCCGGCTATTCGATGGGCGGCAGCCTGGCGGCTCTGGTCGCTGCCACCGCTCCGCATCCGGTGCGAGCAGCCCCGCTTGCAGCCAGCTACTCACCCGCCCCGGTGTTCGTCTACGGCGCTCTATCGGGTGCCGTTGAGTGGATTGCGCTTGGTCCCGATGGTCGCGACAAGCTGTTCAAGGTCCTGTCGACCGCCGATGTCCGCGACTTCCCGGCACCGCCCCTTGCGGATCGGGCTGTGCTCGCCGGAGCCAATGGGGACGGATACGTGCCTCGTGACGCCACTGAGGCCATCCACCGTCACTGGCCTGGATCACAGATGCGTTGGTTCGACGCCGGTCACGCCACGCTGATGCTGCGCCGCAAGGAACTCCTGGTGGAGGCCATCGCCGACGCGATGGTGTGAATCAGCCGGCGGCGGCTGCAATCGCCTTCGTCTTGCGGCGACGCCGCAGGTGAAGCGCCAGCCAGGTGAGCAGTGCTGAAGCCAGCACCGAGACGGCGATGACGATGATGAGGGGCGCGTTCCAGTCGAACCAGAGGAAATTCACGTCGACCGATTGCGTGTTTTGCACCCCGAAGAGCGTTAGCAGCACAGCTATTACAGCGACGCCGACGAGTTTCCAGGGGATCTCGCGCGGAGCCGTGGTTGTGGCCGCAGATGGAGCCGATTCGGGAGGAAGCGGCGGCAGGTCGTCGATCGGGTCAGTGAAGCCTTGATCAGTCATGACCTCACGTTACCGAAGCGACGATGTGCGCAACGGCCTCCTCGACGTCGGCGAACTTCACTACGAGGGACGCATCGGTCTCGAGGATGTCAGCCAGGTAGTCGACGACTTCGTTCCAGCGCTCGCCGACCGTGACCAGAGGGAGGGGTGTCGAGCCGCCGAACCGGGCCACGAAGGCCAGGTTCCAGGCGACCATCAACTCGGTGAGGGTGCCGATCGAGCCATCGAGGACGATGGCGGCGTCGGCGATATCGGTCAGCTCATGGATACGTTCGGTGAGCGACGCCGACCGCAGCTCCTCCGTGACCCACTCATTCGCCTGATCACGACCGGGGAACACAGGCGGTGCGGTGACTCCGATGACGTGGCCTCCAGCCTCCCGTGCCCCACGGCTCACGGCTTCCATCAGTCCGCCGTACCCACCGGTAGCCACGTCGAACCCGTTCTCCGCCAGCAACCGGCCGCAGGTGACGCCGGTCGTGTAGAGCCGATCGCCCGGGGTCGGCGCTGAAGCCCCAAACACCGCAACGACGCTCATGAGACAGTCACCGCCTTGGCCGCACGATCGGCAACTCGCCCCGAGATCAGCACGAGCCCGACCAGGACGCCGCAGGCGACGAGGGCGATCGTGGCCGCGAGTGTGTCCCGCCCCCATCCGACGACGAGCATCAGAGCGCCACCGATGATCGGTGCACTGCCCGCC
>JABDMN010000325.1 GCA_013001485.1 Acidimicrobiia bacterium | reverse complement strand
CGATAGAGCGGATCCCGGCACGCACGGCGTTCTTGATTCCGTCGGCGGCCTGGGCGTGGGCCATCACCCAGATCCCCGCAGCTTCGGCCTCTGCCACCAGGATCTCGAGCTCCTCGGGCCGATAGTGGGCGTGTGTCGGTTCGTCTCGCGGTGAAAGCACACCACCCGAGGTGGCGACCTTGATGACGTCGGCGCCTGCCCGCACCAACTCACGGACCTTCTTGCGGACCTCGTCGGGTCCATCGGCCAAGCCCGAGGGGCGGCCCGGGTATTGGGTGGCGAGGCGGACGGGGATGCCCGACGGGTTCCAACCGTCACCGTGTCCTCCGGTCTGGCTCATCATCGCCAACGAGATCTGCATTCGCGGTCCCGGCACGAGGTCGTCATCGACCGCCTCCTTCATGCCGAGGTCGGCGCCGGAGGCGTCCCGCACCGATGTGATGCCGCATTCGAGCGTCCGCATCATGTTCCCAATCGCGAGGTAGAAGTTGTACGACAGCGGGGTGTGGATGTGGCGCCACAGGTTGATGTGCGTGTAGGCGAGGTGGACGTGACAATCGAAGAGACCCGGGGTGACGAACTTGCCCCCACAGTCGATCGCCACATCACCGTCGAGGCCGGTGCCGACTTCGACGATGCGGTCGCCCTCGATGACGATGTCGGCGGTCTCGCGGCCGAGGATCGGGTCGACGATCGTTCCCCCTGAGAAGACGGTGCGGGTCATGGTTACTCCCTTGGCTCGAGGATCACGACTGGGATCTCCCGGTCGGTGCGAGTCTCGTACTTGGCGAACGCCTTGTTCTTCTCGACGAACTTGCTCCACAGCGCCGGACGTTCATCCGGCCCTGCCGTGCGGGCGCTCATCTCGAAGACCTCCCGGCCTCGCTCGACAGCGACTTCGGGATTGGCCGTCAGGTTGTGATACCAGCCCGGGTGCTTCTGGTCACCACCGGCTGAGGCCGCGACGAGGATCCGATCCCCATCGGGAATCCCCATCAGCGGAGTGGTCCGGGTCAATCCCGTCTTGCGGCCGGTCGTGGTCAGCAGCACGACCTTGCCGCCCTGTGACCCGATCTTCCCGCCCGTCTTTCGGTACACCCACACGTTGCCCTTCATCGCCGCGATGAACAGCGTGTTCGCCAGCCCCACTCAGGATCCTTCCGTCGATGGCGCCGAGACTACGAGGCAGCCGTGGGCCCCGCTTTGGCGTGTTGGTTTCCACTGTCCTCTAGGCCTGCGAAGATGGGGGAGTCGGCTGATGGCGACCGAACGGAGGAACCATGGCCAATAAGGACAAAGGTGGGAAGAGCGTGAAGAAGGCGCCCACCAAGAGCTTGAAGGAAAAGCGCGCAGCTAAGCGGGCTAAGAAGTAGCGAAGCCGCCTGTAGGCGGCCGCTGCACAGAGGCCGTCGATCGGCTCAAACACCGGCGTCGCAAGATACGGCGCCTAATCGGCGTCGGGTAGTTGCCGGCGCAACTCCGTGATGGCGACTTCGTGATCCTGAGACTTCGCGGTGGCCCCGAGAAGTAGCACGGCGAAGTCGGCGATCTCACTGAGCTCCCAGTTGAGCCGGTACAGCTCGATGAGATCGTCGTCGACCTTCACGTCGCCGTAGCCACGTTCCCAATCGTCGTAGTCGACGAGATGCCACAGATCTCGTTCGATTGGCGCCCACTTCACTGTGTCCCAGTCGATGAGCCTGGCGCCGCTATCGGTGTGGACGACGTTGCCGGCATGAGGCTCACCGTGGGTGATGACAAGACGGGGCCGCTGAGCCCTGGCTTGATCGGTCAGGTGGTCATACCGGCCCAGCCCGTCCCGGATCCGGGCGTTCCCCCTCGTCAGGAGCTCGACAGTCTCGGCTGCATAGGGCCCCGAGCCGTGGGGCTCGTCCAGCAGTGCCTCCAGGTCGGGCCTGCCGGAGACGGCCCAATCTTCGACCAAACCTGGCACCTGCTCGACACCACGGTGGTTGTGGAGCCGCGCCAGACAGGCGGTTGTTGCATCGAGGTCGGCCGGCGTCGCGTGCCGACCAAACTCCATCGATCGGCCATCGATCCACGGCCACAAGCTCAGCAGCCACCCATCGACATCACAGAGGACCTCTCCCGTCTGAGACGGCATGGGACCTCGCACGAACTCGAGACCCGCGGCCTCGAGTCGACGGGCGAGGGGGTAGGCCAGGTCGACCGGAAATGGGCCGTTGGGATCGTCGGCCGTGACGAACCACCGTGACCCCTCACCATCGGTCGCGAGCCAGTGCCAGCTGCCGTAGCCAACGGCGGCGTACGTGAGGTCGTCGACCTCGAACCTCCACATGTCCAGGAGCGCCCCGCCGATGGAGTCCGTCGACAGCGGAGGATGGCCGTACATCAGAGTCCGAGCGTCATGAAGGCCGACGTGTGGCTCTCGACGTGGTCACCAAACGGGCCACACTCGGTGAACCCGGCAGCGAGATACAGCTCTCGAGCCGCGGCGAACGCCTCGAACGAACCGGTCTCGAGGCTGACGCGGGTCGCGCCGCTGTTCCGGGCCTCGGAGAGGAGATGGTCGAGGATCGCCTGACCGATTCCCTGACGCCGTGCGGCGGCGACCGTGTGCATCGACTTGATCTCCATATGGCCGGCATCGAGGCGCCGAAGTGCTCCGATACCGAGCAACAGGCCGCCTCTCCGGAGTCCGTAGAGCGTGACATCGGGATCGTGGTACCCATCGTGGTCGAGAGCATGGATATGGCCGGGCGGGGTGAATTCGCGGGCGAAGTCGAGGTGCTGGTCGAGCAGGTCCCGCACGTCTGGCGAGCAGTGATCGTCGGTTGAGATGAGGTATTCAGCCACGTTCCATCGCTCCTCCGGGGCGCCTGACTCTACGGCTGCGGGAGTAGCCAGATTGATGCCTCTCTAGAGTCGGACCATGGCTCGCAGTGTCGCCACCAACCGCTACGTCGACCGCGACGAGATGCTCGAGTTCGTGAGACCTCGCCACAACGGGATCCTCACCACGGTCCGGGCCGACGGCCGCACCCAGCAGTCCCCGGTGACGATGGGCCTCGACGACGACGACAGGGTCGTCATTGCGAGCTATCCGGAGCGGGCCAAGGTCTTCAACGCCCGACGTAACCTCGAGGCATCCGTGCTGGTGCTCTCCGACGATTTCGGCGGCGAATGGCAGCAGCTGTACGGCCGGGTCGAGATCCTCGACCTTCCCGACGCTCTGGAGCCCTTGGTCGAGTACTTCCGCAACATCGCCGGGGAGCATTCTGACTGGGACGAGTACCGCGAGGCCATGGTCAAGCAAGGCAAGGTGCTGATCCGGGTCACGATCGACGACTGGGGCCCTATCGCCAAAGGTGGGTTCCCGGCGCGGCTCGTCGACGGCTGATCGCGAGCTTCCGACGACGGTCGGGCAGACGAGGCTTGATTGGTGGGCCCACCTGGATTTGAACCAGGGACCTCATCCTTATCAGGGATGCGCTCTAACCAGGCTGAGCTATGGGCCCGAAGGGCCGGGAGTGTACCACTGGCCGATTGGCGCCATTCGGGCAGTCCGTATCATGCACCGGTGCCCGAACGCCTCCTCAGTCGCCGCTTTGTCATGGTGTGGTTCGCCAACCTCTTTTCGGGGGTGGCGTGGGCTCTCATGATTCACCTTCCGGGCTTCATCGAGGACCTCGGTGCCACCGAGTCCTACGTCGGGTTCACCATCGGAATCGCCTCCGTGTCAGCCATCGCGGTCCGCCCCTGGATCGGCTCCGGCATGGACCGTCGCGGGCGCCGACCCATCATCCTGTTTGGCAATGCCGTCCAGGTCAGCTCGACCCTGCTCTATCTGACCGTTGGTGCGCTCGGTCCCTGGCTGCTGATGGTCCGCCTCATCCACGGTGTCGCCATCGGGACCATGTTCACGGCGCTCTCCACATACGGTGCCGATCTGGTGCCTGCAGCCAAACGCACCCAGGGCCTGGCCCTCTTTGGAGTTTCCGGGATGCTGCCAGTGGCACTCGGCGGGCTCATCGGCGACCTCGTGCTGCGGAACGACAACTGGGACGCGTTCTTCTGGACCGCCTTCATCTTCGCCCTGATCGCGGCAGCTCTGTCCCTGGGTCTCCCCGAGGTCGTCACGCACTCCGACGAGCACCGTCCCGCCGGCTTCTTCAAGTCCCTGGCCCGCTCCCACCTGCGGCCCATCTGGTTCGTCACGCTTGTCTTCGGAACCGGCCTCGCCGCCTACTTCACGTTCCTGCGCACCTTTATCGATGAGTCGGGGCTCGGGTCGGTCGGCCTGTTCTTCGCCTGTTACGCCGGCATCGCCATCGCGCTTCGAGTGACGGTTGGCTGGCTGCCTGATCGCTTTGGAGACAAGGTGGTCCTCGCTCCGGCACTCCTTGCCGTGGCTCTCGGGCTCGCCATGTTGTCGATCGCCTCGACCGACGCCCACATCGCCATCGCTGGCCTCCTCGCCGGCACCGGTCATGGGTTCGCCTTCCCGATCCTCTACAGCCTCACCTTCACTCGCTCGAAGTTTGCAGATCGAGGTTCAGGGATTGCCATCTACACCGCGATGTTCGATGTCGGGGCTCTCATCGGAGGGCCCCTCTGGGGAGTCCTCATCGAGCGTGTCGACTACTCGGGAATGTTCGTCACAGCTTCAGCCGTTGTGGTGGCAGGAGGCCTGGCGTTCTACGCCTTCGACCGGCACGACGAGAGCCGGGCCGCCGAGGTAGCCGGGGTCACGTGACCCGGTACAATCGGACCAGTTCGGGGACGTAGCTCAGCCTGGCAGAGCACCTGGTTTGCAACCAGGGGGTCGTCGGTTCGAATCCGATCGTCTCCACGCGAATTACGAGAGAGGAAACGCAATGCGAACCGCAGTCATCGTTGATGCCGTCCGGACCCCCACCGGAAAGCGAAACGGCAAGCTCAAGGACGTTCATCCCGTCGACCTCGCCGCCGAGGTTTTGAAGGCAATTGTCGAGCGCAATGGCGTCGACCCAGCAACTGTCGATGACGTGATTCTGGGGTGCGTCACCCAGACAGGCGAGCAGGGAGTCAACGTAGGCCGCAACGCCCTTCTCGCAGCAGGGTTCCCCGAGTCCGTACCCGGCACAACGATCGACCGTCAGTGCGGTTCGTCACAGCAGGCCGCCCACTTCGCAGCCCAAGGCGTGATGGCCGGTGCCTACGACATTGCGATCGCTGCCGGCGTCGAATCGATGACCCGGGTGCCGATGGGCGCCAACATGCAGCAGGGTCCTGGCATGCCATTCGGTCCGGCCATGATGGAGCGTTACTCCCACGGTCTCGTTCCCCAGGGTGTCTCCGCCGAGATGATCGCCGAGAAGTGGGGCATTCCTCGCGAGGAACTCGATCAGCTCGCCTACGAGTCTCACATGAAGGCGTCCCAGGCCACCGAGGAAGGGCGTTTTGAGAACGAGATCATTCCCGTTGAGGTGAAGACCGAAGAGGGCGCCGAGACGATGACCCGCGACGAGGGCATCCGGGCCACCACGACCACCGAGGTGCTGGCCGGTCTCAACCCGGCTTTCAACCCCGAGGGCGTGATCACCGCAGGCAACTCGTCCCAGATCTCAGATGGTGCGGCCGCCGTGCTCATCATGTCCGAGGAGAAGGCAGCCGAGCTGGGGCTCAAGCCCAAGGCGAAGTTCACTGCGTTTGCGCTGGCCGGGGTCGACCCCGTGATCATGCTGACCGGACCGATCCCGGCCACCGAGAAGGTGCTCGACAAGGCGGGGCTCACGCTCGACGACATCGACCTGTTCGAGGTCAACGAGGCCTTCAGCTCGGTTGTTGCTGCCTGGTTGCGCGAAACCGGTGCCGACAAGGAGAAGCTCAACGTCAACGGTGGCGCCATGGCGCTCGGTCATCCGCTGGGGGCTTCCGGCGCCAAGCTGCTCACCACCCTGGTGCATGAGCTGGAGCGCTCCGGCGGCCGTTACGGCCTCCAGACGATGTGTGAGGGCGGCGGCATGGCCAACGCCACCATCATCGAACGGATCGAGTGATCTGGCAGGTCCTCATTGCGATCACCATCTTCCTGGTGGTGTTCGCTGCTGCCCACTGGGTCATCAGGATGCTGGGGGTCCCGCCTCCACCTGAGCCCGATCCCGACGACCTCGACGAGGTCGAGATCGCCTACGCGTGTGCGGTTTGCGGGATGCGGCTGACGGTCACGGCAGTCGCGGGCGAGTCGAAAGCACCCCGGCACTGCATGGAGGAGATGGAGCCCGTCTAGCGGTAGTTCATGGTCATGGCGAAGCCAAGACCGATCTGCAGGAGCCCGGTGAGCAGGATGGTCTGCGTCGTCTCACCAAACACTGGCGTGTAGTTGAGAACGATCACCATCGTGCCAAGACCCATCAAGGCGAACAGACTGATGATGTACCAGCGCGGAGACTCGCCCACCCCGCGGTTCCCGATGTACATGGCCATACCCCAACCGGCCGTCATCAGCAGGACCGAGGTCCACAGCACACCTGTGGTGCGCCAATCAAACAGCTCCAAGAGGTAAACCAAGAACACCAAGATGCCGATAGCCATCAAGCCGAGAGAAACCGGCGTCAGCCACTCCGGTGGCTGGTTGGCGGCCAGCTCTGCCTCGTACTCCGCTCTTGCTTGAGCGGCTGGCTTGGGGCGGGGCCCCTTCTTCTTCTTGCGAGTCTTGGATTTCGGCATGGGGAGGGAGGGTAGCGGAC
>JABDMN010000323.1 GCA_013001485.1 Acidimicrobiia bacterium | reverse complement strand
CCAGGGACCAGGGACCAGGGACCAGGGACCAGGGACCAGGGACTAGGGACCAGGGACCAGGGACCAGGGACCAGGGACCAGGGACCAGGGACCAGGGACCAGGGACCAGGGACCAGGGACCAGGGACTAGGGACTGCTGGCTATACGCCAGCGAAGAGGTCGTCGGGTCCTGGGGCGTCTACGCGCGTCTTCATGAGCTCGAAGTCTTCGTAGGGGTAGTGGGCTTCCACGATGTCGATGGGCACCTGGAACCAGAAGCCGTCTGGATCGACCTGAGTCCGGTGGGCTCGCAGCGCGTCGCGGGCTCTGCCGTGGAACCCAGTGATATCGATATGGACGAGGTCCTTGTCCTCATCGGTGGCTCCATCGAGTCGCTCGAGCCACTGCTCGAACGGTGACTCGTGCCCCAGGCCGAGCATCGCCGTATGGAGCGTCTCAACACGCCGCACAGTGAACACCGGGGCGTAGAGGCTCGAGATCTCCCACGGCTCGCCGGCGTCCGGGAATCGCTCGGCATCGGCGGCCGCTTCGAATAGCTCCAGACTCAGGTCGTGCACCCGCACATGGTCCGGGTGCGGGTAGCGCACGTGCTCGTCGTAGCCGAGGACGACCTGAGGTCGTTCAGCGCGCACGATCCTCACGAGACGCTCCAACGCCGCATCGAACTGCACGTTCACGAACGCTTCAGGATGCGCGTTCGGCTCGGTGTCGGGCATCCCGGAGTCGCGGTAGCCGAGCATGATCACCTCGTCGAAGCCGATGATCTCCGCCGCCTCTGCAAGCTCATCGGCACGGATCGAGGCCAGATTCTCGGCGACCTCCGGGCGGTCCATGGCCGGGTTCAGGATGTCGCCGGCCTCGCCGCCGGTCGCCGTCACCAGAACGCACCGTACGCCGGCATCGGAGTAGCGGGCGACGGTGCCCGCCCCCTTCGACGACTCGTCATCGGGGTGGGCGTGAATGGCCAGCAGCGAAGGGTTCATGGGCCGGGGATTATCGCACCCGTCAGCCGTTCACGGTCACAGCGGCCCTGCCCTCCGAACAGTTCTCGAGCAAGGGGCAGTAGCGGCACCACGGACCGGCTGTCTTCAGCGCCGTTCCGTCGGCGAAGGACTGGCGGGCGATGGTGACAAACTGCGCCACGTCATCGGCGGTTGCCTGCAGGGCCGCCCGAGTTGGGCGCTCCAGGTAGGTCTCGCCGGTCTTCACTGAGAAGGCATCGAGGCCCTCAGGGGGCTCACCGTGGACCAGGGTCCACAACATGCCGTAGAAGGCGAGCTGATCCGCAACTGCACCGACCTGTCCCGTCTTCCAATCACGAAGCACCACCCCACCATCGTCTCCATCGAACACCGCGTCGACGATGCCCCTGATCACGACACCTTCGGCCGGGGTTGCCTCGAGGGTCACCTCGACGTCACGACAGCCGCTGAGGGCGACCTTCTGGAACCGGTCGTAGAGATCGCCCACCTGAGCAATGATTGGCTTGAGACTCGACGGCTTCAGGCCGAGGGAGCCGACTTTCGGGTTCATCGCCGTTCCGATCTCCTCGCGACACGCCTGATCGAAATCCTCCTTGGCGATGGGTCCCTGCTTGAGGTGTCGCGCAAACACGCGGTGGGCCAACCCCCCGACGAAACCAACTGTGGTGTCAGCCGAATACTCGCCACGCAGCCGACCTACCGCCTGCTCCGGACACTTCCGGTACGTCGTATAGGTGGAGGCACTCACGACGACGGGCTCACCGTCGGGAATGGCCGGGAACACAATCACGACCGCATCGTATCGATTGGACCCGACATGCCCAGACCTGACCTACACTGACAGTCCTCGACTCCTCTCTGGGCCACGTCTTGATTTCGCGCACCACTCGTCTCTGGCTACTCATTGCCATCCCGGCTCTGCTCCTGCTGCTGCCGGTGGTTGCGTATGCCGTCGATCGCGCCGCGGGCTCGGGTGAGATCGCTCGCAACGTCACCGTCGATGGGATACCCGTCGGCGGCCTGTCCGAAGCGGACGCTCTCGATCTGCTGCGAGCCCATGAGGACGACGTCCAGGCTCGAACTGCGACATTCGTGGTGGCCGGAGATACCTATGCCCTCTCGGGAACGACGGTCGACCTTGGCTTCGACGAGGAGGCAGCCGTTGCCGAAGCGCTGACCGCAAACCGCTCTGGCGGCGTCGGCGACTTCCTGGCCTGGGCGGGAAGCCTGCGGGGCACCGAGGCCATTGAGGTCAGCTACGGGGTCGACGAGGACCTCGTCGAGGAAGCGCTGGAGTCCTTCGAAGAGGGTTCGATCGATGAGCCCGCGTTCGATGGCGGAGTGGAGATCGAGGCAGGTGTTGCTGTTGCCCAATACCCCAGGGCGGGCAGCCGGATCGCTCGTGACGGCGCCGCCGATCTGGTGCTCGAGTCCCTCACCGCTGACAGCCGACTCCCCGTGACACTCGACATCGAATCGGTGAATCCCCGCCTCTCCGATGCCGACATCGACGCAGCCGTCGAAGAAGCCAACTTGCTGATCTCCGAGCCCATCGTGCTGGCTGCAGCCGATCCGGAGGTTTCGATCCTGTTCACGTCGTACGGACTGGCGTCCGCTCTTCGGTCCGAGGTCATCGAGAACTCACCGACGACCATCGAGTTGTGGTTCGATGAGGAAGCTGTCGCCGAGCTTCTCTCCACGTACACAACGCAGATCGAGCAGCCACCGCGTGACGCTGCATTCGTGCTCGTCGAAGAAGGCGGAATCGACATCATCCCGAGCCGGAGCGGGACCAAGCTCGATGTCACAGCCGTGACATCCGTGCTTGATGAAGCAGCACGCCGCGTCGCTCGCACGGCCGATTTCCCGTTCGCCGACGGCGACCCCGCCGGTTTCACCACCGCCGACGCCGAGGCGATGGGCCCCTTCTCCAAGGTGAGCGAGTTCACGACCAAACACCCGTGCTGCCAGGGACGTGTCACCAACATCCATCTGATGGCCGATGCTGTCGACGGGACCGTCGTCTGGCCCGGCGAGATCTTCTCGCTGAACGGCACGGCCGGCGAGCGCACACGGGACAAGGGCTACGTCGAAGGCGGCATGATCGGTCCCGGTGGTGAGCTGATCGATGCCATCGGCGGAGGCGTCAGCCAGTTCGCCACGACCATCTACAACGCTGTGTTCTTCGGTTGCTACGAGGACGTGGAACACAAGCCGCATTCGCAGTACTTCTCGCGCTACCCCGTCGTAAGGGAGGCCACGGTCAACTGGCCGACCATCGACCTCAAGTTCCGCAACGACAGCGACGCAGTAGTGCTCATCGACACCAAGTACACCGACACCACCATCACGGTTGAGTTCTGGGGCAACAACGGCGGTCGCACCTGCACGTCCGAGACCTCGGGCCGCTACTCGTACCGGGAGCCGACGACCGAGTACATCCCCGACCCGCTGGTGAACCCGGGCGAGCCCGTCACCGAGGACGACGGACTCACAGGCTGGACCGCACGAGTGACCCGGTTCATGGAGATGCCCGACGGTGAAGTGATCGAGCAGGACTGGGCGTGGTCCTACGTCATGAAGCCGATGAAGGTCCGCATCCACCCGTGCGAGATCCCCGAGGACGACCCCCTGTACACGGGCGAGGAATGCCCGATCGAAATCCCCGCCGTTGTCGGATTGCCTGTCGCCGATGCGGTGGCCGCCCTCGAGGCAGCAGGCTTCATCGCCACAGTGGCGACGCCAGTCGACGTCGCCGACCCTGCCCAAGAAGGCATCGTGCAGACCCAGGACCTCATCGGTTTCGCAGCCGCCGAGACGATCATCACGATCGCACCGGGCGTCTACGTCGAACCTCCACCTGACGAGCCACCCCCAGACGAAGAGTCCTGACACAAAGAAGCGGGCCCCGGAGGGCCCGCTCCCGACTCGGCGAGGAAGCCGATGTCATTTGTCTTTGGTTGTCATGAGAGCGATCTCAATGAGGTCCCTGGATGATCTCCTGCGGCCACTGCGGGATGGCGAACTGGGCCGTCGAGAACGGCGGCCTCAGGTACATCCCGAGATCGGAGTACCAATCGAACTCCGAGTACACCATCTCACCCATGCCGACCGGGGCCGGAGGGGCGAGATAGAAGCCCTCGAGATTCTGGTACCAGCCAAAGCCCGAATACACCGACTCACCGCTGGCTACGGCGGCCGGAGGTGCCAGATAGAACCCTTCGAGGTTCTCGTACCAGTCGTACTCCGCATAAACGGACTCGCCGCTGGCCGGAAGAACCTCTGTCTCCTCGATGTACTGCAGCGCGATGAAGCCGGCCGCAGCGATCACGAGGAGGACGACCAGGGACACCATCCAGGCGAAGTACCCACGACGCTGCGAAACGGGCTCGATCCTCGGAGGCAGTTCCCTCTGGGGAGGCCGAACCTTGATTGTCTGACGTTCGAGTGTCTGTGTCATGGCCTCCTCCTTTCCTCGCCAACGTGGCACCCCGGGGACACAGACGAGACACCGGGGGTTGTGGCAGGCACACGCTTCGCCTTTGCGTGGACCTTGCATTTGCCATGTGGCCCTGGTGAGTCGGTCTCCCGTCCGGTCAACTGAAGACACGGTGGAATGCACGTATCTCGTTCTTGGGCCGATCCAGGTGCGCACTCCCCAGGGCCTCGAAGCCCCAGGTGGGCCGATCACCCGGTCGGTCCTGGCAGGTCTGCTCATCGCTGCCAACCACGCGGTTTCTCAGGACCTGCTGATCGACGAGGCGTGGGGCGACCACCCGCCCAGCGACCCTGAGCACTCTCTGCATTCGCAGATCACCCGGCTGCGGCGTGTGTTGGGACTAGAAGCGATCACGCGGAACGGTCATTCATACACGCTCAATGCTGATCCCGACGACGTCGACTCGACCAGGTTCGAGCGATTGGCCTCCACTGCCGGGGACTCGTCCGACCCGGCTGGTGTTCGGGCAGTGTGTCTCGAGGCGTTGGGAATGTGGCGAGGTGCTCCATTTGGGGACCTCGCCGATCGTGAGTTCCTCCAACTGGAGGCCTATCGACTCGAAGAGATCCGACTCAACGTCATCGAGACCTGTTTCGACGCCGACCTGGATCTCGAACGCCACCACGAGGTCGTCGCCTCGCTGCGCGCCGCCGTGACCCAGTATCCGTTCCGTGAGGTGCTGTGGCGCCAGCTCGTGACGGCTCTTGACCGATCAGGGCGTCAGCCGGAAGCGCTCCGGGCGTACGACGAGTACGCGACGTTCTTACGAGCCGAACTCAGGATCCAACCCGGAACCGAGCTGCAGGATCTCCGCGACGCGATCGTGGCGGGTCGGGTTCAGTTGGCGACGTAGTGGACGAACAGACCTGAAATCACAGATTTCGCAGTGGCCAGCGAGTCCTCGTCCCAATCGGTGGCACGCTTCGCCGTGACCTGATTGCTGGCGACGTAAACACGCTCGAGTCCGGGCACAGCGTCGAACAAACGCACGGCCAGATCGGCCGGGGGCGTAGTGGAGTCCTCGGGTGCGGCGTCATAGCCGATCCCGTCTTGACCAGTGATCGACCGATCGGTCTCGAAGAGCGCGATGCTGTCGAGCGTGACGACTGAAGAAATCTCGATCTGCTGTCCCATGGAGGCCAGGCTAACCGGTACCGGGACGCTACTTGCTCACTGCGGCATCCCGGTCGTGGCGTCGCCAAGCACGTGGAGCTTCATGAGGTTGGTGGATGCTTGCTGGTTGGGCGGAACCCCGGCAACGATGACGGCCCCTTCCCCCGGATCGAGAACCTTCCGCTCGAGCAGAGTCTTCTCCGAGGCAGCGATCATGTCGTCCGTGGAGTTCACCCGCTCGAGCATCATGGGCGTGACGCCCGAGTAGATGGCCATCCGGTTGTATGTCGACAGGCTCGGCGTGAACCCATACACCCGGGCTCGTGGGCGGTACTTCGACAGCAGCCGTGCAGTGGTCCCGCTCTCGGTGAAGGCGACCACGGCGCGCAGACCGAGGCTGTCGGCAGCCGCAACCGCCGACTGGGCGAGCGCAGACGCAAACCGCGAGATGTCTTCGAGAAACTCGGCCTCGGGCGGCCGCCCGTAGTCGGGGCTTTTCTCGGCTTCCAGGCAGATGCGGGCCATCGTGCGAACCGCCCGTTCCGGAAAGCGGCCGATGGCGGTCTCGGCAGAGAGCATCACAGCATCGGTGCCGTCGAGAACGGCGTTGGCCACATCGGTGACCTCGGCCCGGGTTGCCCGAGGCGAAGAGGTCATCGACTCGAGCATCTCGGTGGCGGTTATGGAGACACGGCCGTAGGCGTTGGTCCGGGCGATGATGTCCTTCTGGATCCTCGGCATGCGGTCGAACGACACGTCGATGCCCAGGTCGCCCCGCGCAACCATCACAGCATCGGCGGCGGCAAGGATGTCGTCGAGATTGCGGTAGGC
>JABDMN010000209.1 GCA_013001485.1 Acidimicrobiia bacterium | reverse complement strand
GGGATGCACCGACCCGAACCCGAAGGTGCGCTGCTTGCCACTTTCCGATGGCAGCGGATACACCAGCCCGTAGGCGACGATCTCGCCATCGTCGATGGCGAGCAGTGTGTCGTGATCCTTGTTCAGGTCCGGGGCGGCGAAATCCTCCACGATCTCATCGCGCGGTGTGACCAGCGGTGCACCGTCGGCGATCTCGGCGGCGCGCACGACGGCGTGGATCGCATCGATGTCGTCATCGGTCGCGGGCCGGTACTCGATCGCCATGGAGTGAGTGTACGGATATCGGGAGTGACGTCTCCTGGGCAAACACCTCGGTCAGTTGCGTGTCACCAGATCACCCCGGTCGCCCACAGGAGCCCGACCACGACCAGAAAGGCTCCGACGACCTGATAGAACCTGGGAGCAGTGACCATCGGGTACCGGGTGTCGTCGGGGTATCGTCTCGCGCCATGAAGATCCTTGGAATCTCCGGAAGTCTTCGCTCGGACTCGTTCAACACGGCGGCCCTCCGCGTGGCCGCCGACGTCGCCCCCGACGGCGTCACCGTGGAGGTCCACCCGCTCAACGACATTCCCCTCTACAACTTCGACGTCGAGGAGGAGGTCGGCTTCCCCGAACCGGTGGCTGTTCTGCGCCAGGCCATGGCCGATGCCGACGGACTCCTTATCGCCAGCCCCGAGTACAACTACTCGATGACGGGGGCCCTCAAGAACGCCATCGATTGGGCCTCTCGCGGTGGCAGCGACTCGCCGCTCAAGTTCATCCCGACGGCGATGCTGGGCGTTGGTGGACGGTTCGGGACCTTGCGGGCCCAGCTCCACCTGCGTGAGGTCATGCTCCACGCGCAGGCCCGCGTCGTCGACGACATCCAGGTGTACATCCCGCGCTCGGATGCCGAGTTCGACGACGACCGCAAGGTGACGTCCGAGCGCTACGTGCATCAGATCGAGCGGTTGGTGGCCGCGCTGGCCGAACTCATCAATCACGGCTGACGCCGACACCTACCGATACCATCGAGTCATCGAGAGAGGGGACACCCGATGGGCCGTATTCGCAACACCTGGGAGCTGGCCAAAGCCTCCTGGAACGTCCTGAGTCACGACAAGGAGCTCATCGTGCTCCCGGTGATCTCAGGCATCGTCACGATCGCAGTTGCTGTGAGTTTCTTCCTTCCGCTGTTCGCCAGCGGCAACCTGGAGGAGCCGGGCACGGGCACATACATCCTCTTCGCCGTCTTCTACTTCGTGGCGGCGTACATCACGATCTTCTTCAACGCGGCTCTCGTCCACGCTGCCCACGACCGTCTCACCGGTGGTGACCCAACCCTCGGGTCGGCGTTGCGTTCTGCCCTTGGTGACGCAGGCCACATCCTGCCGTGGGCGCTGATCTCGGCAACCGTGTCGTGGATCCTTCGGTCGCTCGAAGAGCGAGCCGGGTTCCTCGGTCAGTTGGCCCTCTCGCTCGTCGGCCTCGCCTGGTCGCTGGTGACGTTCCTGGTGCTGCCGGTCCTTGTCGTCGAGAGAGTCGGCGCGTTCGACGCCATCAAGCGTTCGGCCAACCTGTTCAAGGGAACGTGGGGTGAGAACGTCGCCGCCAACGTCGGGTTCGGCATCATCGGGTTCGTAGCCGCATTGCCGGCGATAGCCCTCATCGCCCTTGGCGTCGGCACTGGCGCAGAGGGAGGGCTCCTCTTTGGCTTGATCATCATCGCCGTCGCCTGGATCCTGCTCGTGGCCGTCACCATGGCGGCGCTGAGCGCCATCTTCCAGACCGCTCTCTATCACTACGCAGTCGAAGGCCAGACCCCCGGGCAGTTCTTCCCGAAGGAGTCGCTCGACACGGCGTTCCTGACGAAGCAGAACAAGCGCTTCATGCGCTGAGCGTCGGTCCGGTACCTCTCTGCTCCAAACAGCTATTCGGGACAGATCACGTCCAAAGGGGGACCGTGCCGCGCTCGGGATGCGGGTCGTGGGGGAGGTCAAGCCGAACGGCTCGGAGCATGGCGAAGGGGCTCGGGTACAACAGATTGGAAACGCGTGATGTGTACACATCGGCGTACTTCTCGACCTGGCGGGCGAAGAGGCTCTTGTCCTGACCGGACCGCATGATCGGGCCCCAAGCTTCATTGCGCAGGCCACCGGACGTGCGAGCCAGCGGACCGATTTCGTTGTCGAGTGCGGCGATCCGCGTCCTTGTCGCGTCGATGCGGGTCTTGAGGTCATCGACCTCGACCCAAGCTTCGGCGTACTGGAGTTGGGCGCGCTGATCGCTGAGGCGCAGCGCGGCGAGCTCCGCCTCGAGCTGCTGCTTCTGGTGCATGAGGCGATCGAGCTGAACCTGCCCGGGGAGGAACTCGATCAGTGCTGCAACTTCGCTTTCGAGTTCGCGGAGGATGAGCGCGGTCCGCCACCGCAGCAGGGCCTTCGAGAAGTGCACGTCGCCGAAGAGGTGGTCACCGACGTAGAGAATCTCATCTCCCGACAGGCCCAGGCTGTGCTCGACCAGGCGAGCGTTGCCACCGAAGAAGACGCCACCTGGCTCGATGGGCCCGAAGTGGGGTCGGAGTAGTGACTTGGCCTCGTCCTCGACCTTGTACAACGGGAGGTCGGAGGTGAAGAACGCCGGCTTGGCGGCCGAAACGATCACGGTGTCGAACAGCTCACGCCAGGTGTGCCCTTCCGGCAGGAAGCGATCAAAGGCATACGTCATGATCTGCTGGGCGTAGTCCCAATCGGAGTTCGTTATGAGCATCAGCCGTTTGCCGGAGTTGCGCTGGTCACGCAACGCCAGGACGATGTCACTGTCGAGGTCGATGAATCGCTCCGGATCCTCGAGGATCTCGGCCTTGAGCTGTCCCTCCTGGTGTGAGTCGTTGATCACGTCACGGACCAGCTCGTAGCAGTCGGCAAAGCCGACACCGCCCCTCAACTTGCCCGCCTCCAGAAGGTCGATCAACTGGCCGTACAGGCTTGCCTCGGAGAGGGAGAACAGCGAGTTCATGAACACGAAGCGATCCTCCGACAAGTCGACCAGCGTGCCGCTGTAGGCGCTGCGCACCTCGTCGTAGTCGAGGAACCTGGTTCCGTGGGTTGCCCGGATCACGTAGCCGAATCGAGTCGCCTTCAAGAGGTTGCCCAGCTCGAGATCGATGGCGAGCCCGCGGATAACTGCCTGGGAATCGAACTGCAGGTCTCCGACCGGCCACCCTTCGGAGGCGAGCCGGTCTTTGGCGTGGTCGAAGGCGCGTTGCTCCCACTGATCGACGTGGTAGTGGACCAGCGTGTAATCCATGTCGTAGCCGATGGCCTGAATCGATCTCAGGTTCAAGGTTCGATTGACGTGGATGCCGCGGGCGGGACTTGGCTGCGGGATCGTGTAGTCGTTCATGCTGACCGGTCAGGAACCTACTCGGACGCCCAGGGCCGCGGAGGAACGGCGTTGCTCAGCGCCTTCGATGCCTCTCCCCCCTTTGAGGGGGGAGTACCTGAGCGGAGCGAAGGGGAGGGGGGATGCAGTTGTCAGCCACCGTTCGTCACGTGGGAAACTAGTGCTGCCCCCCTACCTCCACCTCCGGCTACGCCTCCGGTGCAGGAACCTTCCTCCCTTGACGGGGGGAACAGTCCTGGCACCTGACAACTCCCTGTGTCTAGTCACTCGGGTCTGTTCACAGAACGCGCTCCGAATATGGGTCAACTACCCACCGCGTTCGACCGATAGCCTTGGTAAGGACGACACCATGGTCATGTACCCAGCACCAGCACAGAGGACTTCACCAGCTAATCGCATGTGTGTGCGCTGCTCAGGTCTCATGATGCCCACTGCGGTCACCGGCCATCTCCAGGTGCAACCTCGCGTCGATGACCCGACCCATGGTTGGGCGTCTTCTGCGATCGAGGCATGGACCTGCCGGGTGTGCGGCGCTACCGACCTCTACGCCGAGGACCCACACGCACTGGGCTGAGCCTCAGACGTCGATCCCAAAGATGGCTCGTGCTGCTGCTCCCAGCAAGAACCCCACCACTCCCGCTGCGGTCGCCAGCAAGAGCAACTGGATGCCAGATCGCATCTTGGGTTGGTTCCCAACCACGGCCTTGACCACGCCCAGCCAGTAGAGCATTGCCAGGGCGACCACCGCTGCGGCACCGAACGCGGGAACCTTGTCGAGGAATGTCAGCATGAAGGGGATCAACGGAACGACGGCGCCGAGTGCGTAGGCGGCGGCCATGATCAACGCGTCGCGCACGGGGGAGCGGAGCCCGTTGCCATTGCGGTCGGCGCCACCGGCGATGAGGGCATCTCGTTCCGCCTGAGACGAAAGATACGTCCCCACCGACATCGAAAGCACTCCGGCGATGGCGTTGATCGACCCGGCGAGCACGATCACCGTCGCCGAAAGCGAGGCGCCCACCATCCCGGCGATGAGCGTCATGTTCTGCACGACGCCGTCTTCGACTCCGAACACGACCTCGCGGATCGACTCGGGACGAAACTGACCACCTCTGACTGGCCGGAACAGCAACTGCACGCTGTCAGCGTCGGCCAGATCGTGTCTCAGCGCAAGGGGCACTCCGACGTCGCACCGTGGGCCGTTCGCCCCCACACCGCCTCTGCGATAGCGACCATCGACGAGGGCTAGGTTTAGTAGGTATGACCAATGACCATCCAATCTTCGCCCTTTCTGACCGCATCGTCGACGATGTGGCTGCAGAGTTCCCCGTATACGCCACCTACCTGGGCATCGCCGGCCACGACCACCGGTGGGACGATTTCTCGCCTGCCGGCCACGACGCCGGGCGACGCCTGCTCGAACGTCACCGCGAAGCGGTCGCAGAGCTTCCAGATCCCACCGATGAGTGGGACCAGCTTGCCGTCCTCGTGGCGACCAGCTTTCTCGACGAAGAGATCGACAGCTACGCCAGCGACGACCACCTGCGTGATCTCGACTCGCTGGCGTCGGTCGCTCAGGACATCCGCCAGGTGTTCGACCACATGGACACCAAGACGACGGAGGGTTGGGAGTCCATCGCCAGCCGTCTCAAGGATCTTCCCGAGGCGCTGGCCGGCTACCGACAGAGTCTGGAGGCCGGTCGCCTCAAGGGTCTTGTCGTTGCCAAGCGCCAGGTTGAGAAGGTCACCGAACAGGCGCGGACTCACGCCGGTGACGAGTCGGCGTTCGTGAGAGTCGGGGAGGCAGCTCATGAGGCCGACCTCTCCGCCGAGCTGGTGGCATCGGTCGACGCCGGAGTCGCCCTGGCCCGGGCCGCCTATGGCGAGTTC
>JABDMN010000193.1 GCA_013001485.1 Acidimicrobiia bacterium | reverse complement strand
TTCAAGGGGGGAAGGTCCCTGCACCGGAGGCGGAGCCGGAGGTGGAGGTAGGGGGGAGTCAGTTGTCAGCAAGGCAAGTGCTTTCTGGCAGCTGGCGGCTGGTAGCTGGTAGCCCGGCTTCCGGCTGCCGGCTCAGCTCTTCTCTACGCGGTTTCTGCCTAGGTGTTTGGCCAGGAACATGGCGGCGTCGGCGCGGTCGAGGAGGCCGTGGACGTCCTTGATCTCCTCTGTGAGGGTGGCCACACCCACCGAGATCGTCACCCGGATGTTGCCGACGCCGGTCTGGAGCGGGCGATCTGCCACAGCCGCCCTCAACCGTTCGGCGATCTCCATCGCGCCTTCGAGACCGGTCTCGGGGAGGATCACGGCGAACTCTTCGCCCCCATATCGGCCCAACACGTCGACCTCGCGAACGGCGGGAAGACAACGCTGCACCACTGCCGTCAGCACCTCGTCGCCAACGGCATGGCCGTAGGAGTCGTTGACTCGCTTGAACTCATCGAGATCGAACATGATCGCCGACAAGCGGTGTCCGTACCTGGTCGCGGCGGCGAACGACCGCTCTCCGAGCTCGAAGAGGTGGCGCCGGTTGGGAACCTGGGTCAACTCGTCGGTGATGGCCAGATTGTGGAGGTCCTCGAGGAGTTTGGCGTTTGCCACCGCAACCGAGATCTGGCCGGCCATCGCCGACGCCAGCTCGAGATGGCGCCGGGTGAAGTCCCCGGCACCTTTCGGGTTGATGGCGGTGAGGACTCCGAGAGGCTCGCCACGGTGGAACAGCGGCACGGCAAGGACGGCACCCGCGTCGGTCTCGGCACGGCGTTGCTGGGCTTCTGGGCTCTCGCGAGGTTCGGGTTCACCGTCGGGTGACATGGTGGGTCGACGGTTCCGGATGGTCCAGCCCCCCAGACCCGACCAGATCTCGTCGAAGTTGAGGTCGCGGGCGACCTTGTCCGCACCAGGGCCCCCGGCGACTACTCGGTAGACGTCGCGGTCGTCGATGTCGACGAGAAGGAAGCTCACCCGGTCACAGGGCAGGACGTCGGCAACGAGTTCGGCGAGGCGGTCGAGGAGCTCACCGATCCCGCCTTCGGTGTTGAGGGTCTCCATGATCCGGTACATGCCGCGCACCTCGGTGAGGGCAGATCGAGTCTCCCCACTGAGCCTGGCGTTGTCGATGGCCACTGCAGCGAGCGTCGAGAGGCCCTCGAGGGTCGCTGCATCGTCCGGTGTGAAATCGGCCGACTTGGAGGGACGCACGGCCGTGAGAGTTCCGATCACCTTTCCCTTGAGCCGCAAAGGCGCAACCACCACCGGGCCACCGTGGGAGTCACGACGTCGCCGCTGAAGGGACGTCGACTCACGCTGGTCGGGCACGAGCCCTGGAGACAGAACGGTCTGATCGTTGCGCACCACCCAGCCAGTCAGGCCGGCCATCAAGTCCTCGAACGTGTCTTGGCCGATGAGATGAGACCCGACTCCACCGATGCGGTAGCGCTCAACCTGTTCGCGTTCGGCGTCGAACGTGATCAACACAACCCGATCGGCAGCGAGGGCCCCCACGACACCGTCGATGATCGTCTGAAGCACCTCGTCGAGGTCGGAGATGCCGACCAACGCCTGGCTGACAAACGCCATCGTCTCGGTGCGGCGCAGCGCAGTCTCGTTGTCTTCGTGGAGGCGGGCGTCGATGACGGCTGTGCCCACTCGCCGCGCCAGCGTCGTCAGGAATGCGATGTCGCCTTCGTCGTAGTCACGAGGCGCCTCATCGAGGGCGTACAGGACACCGAGAACACGGTCGTTGGCAAGGACGGGGACTCCCGCATATGCGCCGATGCCGTGCTCTTCGACCATCCGGTTCGGCTCGAAGCGGTCCATCGAGATGTCGGGGCAGATGTACTGCCGGCGCTGCTCGATGATCCAGCGTGTTGCGCCGCCTTCGGTTCGGAGGCTGTCGAGAACTACGTCGCTTTGCTGGCCAGGCACGGTGGATGCCGCCAGCTGATACGTCTCCAGAGCCGAGTCCCACAGCACGATGGAGGCCCCTCGGGTGGCCGGCAAGAGCTCGCTGACGACTCCTACCGCCTGATTGAGGACGGCTTTGAGCGACGCCCCGCTCAGCTCCAGCTCGGCGAGAGCAGTGAGGCGTTGCAGATTGAGGGCGCTCTGCTGAGCCGGTTCAACCGCCACCGGCCAATTATCGGCCTCAATCAGGCCGAACTGAGGGAATCAGAGGCGGTCGTTCAACCAGGCGATGTCGGCGGCATGGCCGCCAGCCTCATGTGGGGTCTCGATGATGACGGGTGCCCCTGCTGCCTGGACCACGCCGACCAGCAACTCGGGAGGGATCTCTCCGGCTCCCAGGTTGGCGTGCCGATCACGCCGGGAGTCGAACGGGTCGCGACTGTCGTTGCAGTGGACCAGGTCGACTTTGCCGGTAGCGGCAACAAGGGTTTCGACGGCCGACTCCAGGTCCTGACCCGCCGCCCAGGCATGACACGTGTCGAGCACCACCCCGATGTTGTAGTCGCGGTCGCCTGCGGTGAGCTCGTCCCACAGAGGGCCGTAGTTGGAGAGGTCACGGGCAACCGCGTTGCCCCCTCCCGCCGTGTTCTCGATGAGAATCGGGATGTCGGTCTCGACGACATCGAGGGCCTTGCGCCACCGCTCGAAGCCGACAGAGATGTCCTCGTCGTCACTGACATGGCCGCCATGGACGACGACGCCCGCCGCACCGATCTCAGCTGCACCCGCCGCGACCGCGGCGAGGTTCTTACGCGAAGGGATGCGAACCCGGTTGTTGTCAGTCGCAACATTGATGAGGTAGTTGGCGTGGACATAGATCGGGACGGTGGCCGAACGCAGCTCATCGGCGTCGTCGCGGGGCGCCGGCGGCTTCCACGATTGCGGGTTGCCTAGGAAGAACTGAACGGCCTCGGCGCCGATTTCGTCCGCCGTTGCCAGCGGAGCCGACGAGGAGACATGGGCTCCGATCAGCATCAGGTCGACCCTGGAGTGAGACTCTGGAGGATGAGGTCGGCTTCCGCAGCAACTTCCTCGCTGGGTGGTGTCCAGGAGTCTGTGAACACCGACAATGTGGAGCCGTGCCAGCGGGCGTCCCACGGATCATCGGGTAGACCCGTTGGGACGTGGACGAGATCGACGATGAGAACTCTGGCGCCGCTGTCCTCGACGCCACTACGCACCGAGCCGATTGCATCCCAAGGGATCGACGACAGGGCCCGTCCCGGTCCGGCGAGACGGAGATGTACTCCATCGGCGTCAACCCGGCCCAACGGTCGGGAGCTCGCCAGCGCCACGATGGCACCGGCAACGCATGCGCCGCCGATCCCGATGAACGAGTACGCCCAGATCTTCTGGGTTCGCGCTGTGACCTGACCTCGGGACGTGAGCTGCGAAGGGCCATCGGGATCCTCGATGTTCACCGGCGTGGCCTCGGGCACCCGCGATACCCAGTGACCACCGAGCAAGTCGATCGCGGTGATGATGAGAAGTAGGCCGGCAACCCCCAGGAGGGTCAGCCGCACTGCTGAGCGGCGAATAACGAGCGGCACTAGACGAGGCCCAGGTCGTCAGGCACGACAATGGACATGAAGGGCACCTCGTAGTCACCCATCAGGCGACCGGCGACACCATCGGAGCGGTCGACGATGGCGATGGCCTGCACGACAC
>JABDMN010000178.1 GCA_013001485.1 Acidimicrobiia bacterium | reverse complement strand
GAGCAAGACCTTGCGGGCACGCAGATTGGCGTCGGCGAGGAGTCGGGACCGCACGTCGAGGATGTAGAAGTAGGCGCGATCGATGGCCGCCGTCTCCAGTGTCTCAGCGTTGGCAACGAGCTGCTCGAGACGCGCGATCTCGGCGCCGGCTGCCGCCCGGACGGTTTCGACATAGCGGTCGACTTCGTCGCGGGCATATCCCTTGATGTTGGACTTGAACTCGGGTGCTTCCGGCAGCGTGGCCACTCTTCGGTCCTTCCGTTACTCCTGCCATTGAATTCGGCCGCGAGCGAAATCTCTTGAGGTCGGGAACGGACCGTCAAGCTACGGCGTTGAGAGATACGAAGGAGGCCCCATGAGCGCCCAAGAACAAGACAAGGACTACCAGGAGAAGCTGACCCCGCTGCAATACCGCGTCGCCCGCGAGGGCGGAACCGAGCAGCCGTTTACCGGGCTGTATTGGAACACCAAGGACGACGGTAGCTACGACTGCATCTGCTGTGGGGAGACTTTGTTCGTCTCCGACGACAAGTACGACTCACGGTCGGGCTGGCCCAGCTTCACCAAGCCGGCCGAGGGGGCCAACCTCGTCGAGTTGAGCGATGAGTCGCACGGCATGGTCCGAACCGAGGTCCGGTGCGGCAACTGTGACGCTCATCTCGGCCACGTGTTTCCCGACGGACCCGGACCGGAAGGCCTTCGCTACTGCATCAACTCAGCCAGCCTCAACCTGGAGCCCGCGGACTAGCGGACCACCGGCCACCGGCCAACGGCCCGAGAAGAAAGCGCCCCCGTGTCCGGGGGCGCTTTTCCGTTCCGACTATTGGATGTTCGCGGTTTGCCGTTCGCTAGTGGTTGTGGCCTTCGTGGTCGGCGTGGTCGTGGCCCTCGTGGCCGTTGCCGTCGGCGTGCTCGGCGAGCTCCTTGCGAACCTCCTCCATGTCGAGCTCGCCAACCTGGGTGATGAGATCCTCCAGGTAGTTGGCAGGGAGCGCTCCGGGCTGGCTATAGAGGATGATCTGGTCCCGAAACACCATGAGGGTGGGGATCGACTGGATACCGAATGCGCCGGCCAGCTCCTGCTGATCCTCGGTGTCGACCTTGGCGAAGACCAGGTCGGGGTACTTCTCCGACATCGCCTCGTAGGTGGGTGCAAACGAGCGACACGGTCCGCACCACTCGGCCCAGAAGTCGACGAGCACCGTCTCGTTCGATTGAATCGTCTCTTCGAATGTTTCTTTGGTGACATCAATGGTCGGCATTGCTTCTTCTCCAGAAATGAGGTTCCGGCAGTTAAACCCGAACCGGCATCGGTTTATGCCCGGCAGCACTCGATCAACGCTAACCCTGTCGCAGTCAGTAGATTCCCTACTCAGCTCCGGAGGACGATTCCATGACCAACCGCACGAAATACCTGGCAGCTGCCGGCGCCGCCGGCCTGGTGATCGTCGTGTTTGCCGTCTGGTTTCTCATCTTCCGCGACACCGCCCCCCCGGCGGCTTCGCTCGAGGAAGCGGTGGGATCGGTCACCTCGACGACGAGCGCCGAGAGTTCGAGCGGCGGCTCGCTCGACGGGACCTGGACCATCGACACCACGGTCGGAGGTGGCGTGCTCGACGACGGAAGCTACGTCGGCTACCGGGTGCAGGAGGAACTGGCAACCATCGGGGCCAAGATCGCCGTCGGACGCACTCCGGTGCTCTCCGGCTCGTTTGAGTTCACGGGAACCATGCTCTCCTCAGCCACAATCGAGGCCGACCTCCGTCAACTCACGAGCGATGACAGCAGGCGCGATGGGGCGATCCGGCGACAAGCGCTGGAGTCCGACACGTTCCCCGACGGGTCATTCGTACTGACCGCTCCGGTCGATCTGGGCACGGTGCCCGGCGCTGGTGAATCGTTCACCGTACAAGCCGCCGGCGACCTGACCATTCACGGCGTGACCCGCAGTGTCACGGTCCCGATCAACGGGCAATTGGTGGGCGACACCGTCGTCGTGGTCGGATCGATCGAGATCACGTTCGCCGATTACGACATCGAGAAGCCGACTGCCGGGATCGTGCTATCCGTCGACGACGTCGGCGAAATGGAGTTTCAGTTGTTCCTGAGGAGGTCGTGATCCTCGTCGCGTGGGCGTGTGACCAGAATCAAACCCCCACCCAGCAGCAGTGAGAACAGGGACCAGGTCAGGGCGTCGGCGAGGTTGAACCCGGTGGCCGGCAGCAGCCCGACGCCGGCCACGGCCGAGTTGTTGAGCACATTGACATCCCCCGGCATCGAGACCAGCGCCTCATTGTTGACGGTTCCGGTGAGGTCAGCGGCGACGTCCGTCACGATCCTCACCTCGAGTTCCGATCCGACCGGCAGTGGGCCAGGATGCTCGCAGATCACCACCGAGGCGGCCGCAGTACAGGTCCATCCTGTCCCCGTTGAGCCGACATGGGTGAGCCCGGTAGGGAGATTATCGGTCAGGGTGATGGGGCCGAGAGCGTCGACGGTCCCGGCGTTGGCAATCGTGAGAATCCACTCGGCTTGATCGCCTGCCTGGACGTTGCCCTCGCTCGATACCTTGGTGAGACTGATGTCCACAGTCGGAGGCTGATAGCCAACATCGGGAGCGGTTACGACCTGAGCCGCCACCGCGACGACGACCTGAGGATCATTGGCCGTGGTCAGCGCGTGATCCGCCGGGACGGTCGGGTCATCAACATCGATGGTCACCGGGCCTGGAACGACTCCCGCCGAGTAGATCCCATCGGCGTCGGTGACAATCGGGACCGGCACTCCGGATCCGTCGGTGACGATGACCGTGACACCGGCCAACGGAACCTCACCCGGGCCCTGGACCCCGTCACCGTCATCGTCAACGAAGACGAGCCCGGTCATGGTGGCCGGAGGCTGATAACCGAAGTTGAGTCCGGCTATGGCATCGCCGAGTACGACCGCTTGCACGGTTTCGTCATCGAGGGTGCCATCGGGATCAGCCGTAGCCACACTGCCGGCGGGCAGCGTCGCGATATCCACCCGCACCGTGTAGGTATCGGTATCTAGCCCGCTGAAGTCGTAATCGCCGTTGCCGTCGGTGACGGTGGACCCCACGACAACCAGTGAGCCGTCGAGCAAGTCAACGGACACACCGCCGGCGCCAGGCTCACCGACATCCTGGGCGGCGTCGCCGTTGAGGTCGAGCCACACCCGCCCGGCCAGGGTGGCTTCGAGGACGATGACGTCGGCCGTATCGCCCGAAGGCGGCAGCGCACCCAATGGTCCGACGGCGCCGACGATCGCCAGGTTCGTGAAGCCGAGCGCCACGGCTGTTGCTTCACATGGATAGGTGACTGATCCACCCACCACCAGCAACCCGATGGAATTGTCACATGCCGGAACCAGCGGATCGGCGACCGCAACGTTGCTGAGATCGACATCACCGGTGTTGGTCACGGTGATCGAGAAGGTGGCATTTGTACCGGTGAGGATGGTCTGTGTCGCCGGGTCTTTCGTGATGGTGATGCTCGGGTCCACCACATCGACGATCGCCGTGTCGGTCGAAGTGACATCGGCTCCGATTGGAGGCGTCCCGGTGGCAGTGGCGGAGTTGGTGAAGTCGGCGACAACACCAGTGACCGTGCAGTCATACGA
>JABDMN010000173.1 GCA_013001485.1 Acidimicrobiia bacterium | reverse complement strand
AAACTCTCCATCGATTGTTTGATCGAGGCTGGCGTCTTTTGGTCTTCCCGAGATCCCGAAGGATCGGAGGAGGACCTGAAGAGCCATCCTCAAAGGTCCCCGTGCCCGAAGGCACGAGAGCATCGCCGTTCCGGTCCGGACATACCGTGCGGACCCAGGCGATGCATTTATTTTGAGAGCGTCGTCGTTCCGGCCGAAACCGGCGTCCGACGACGCATGCTGACATATGACACGCTGTTTAGTTGTCAAGGAGCCCGATGGGCCCCTCACGACGCGCGTACGAGTCGCAGGGGGGTCACAGAGCATAGCACGACGATGCCTGCCCGGGTCCGGGTCACGAAGGACGCGTTACCGGTGTGGTTCATCGTCGTGTGCGAGGCGCAAGTCAAGCAGGTTCTTCGGTGAACACCAACTCTGGTGTGAGTGGTCAGGTGGGCCGGACGAACCGGCGCTTGCCCACCTGGATGACGACATCGACCAGCTCCGCTCGTGGGATCTCTTCCTGGTCGAACTTCGTTCCGTCGATCTTGAGCGCACCCTGCTGAATGAGGCGGCGCGCCTCAGAATTCGATGACACGAGTCCTGCAGCGTTCAGATACGCCGGCAGCCGGACAGGATCCTCATCGATCGGCAACGGGTGTTCAGGAATCTCATCAGGAGTCTGGTGGTGCTTGAACACCTGGTCGAAGGCGGCCTCTGCCTCAGCCGCTGCCGACTCGCCCCAGTAGCGAGCCACGATCCGCCGGCCTAGATCTCGCTTCACCTCACCTGGGTGCAGGCTGCCCGATTCGATCCCGGATGTCGTGACCGCCACCTCGTCCGCCGGCATGTCGGCAGCCAGCAGGAACCACTCCCCCATGGCCGAATCGGGGATGCTCATGACCTTGCCAAACATGTCCGCCGGTTCGTCACGGACTGATACGTAGTTCCCATAGGACTGGGACATCTTGCGCGAACCGTCCGTGCCGACGAGCAGGGGCATGGTCATCACAAGCTGCGGCTGTTGGCCAAAGCGCTCCTGGAGCTCTCGACCGACCAGCAGATTCCACAGCTGGTCGGTGCCACCGAGCTCGATGTCTGCTTCAACGGCCACCGAGTCGTAGCCCTGGAGAAGCGGGTACATGAATTCGAGGAGCGATATCGGCTCCTGAGCAGCGAAACGCTTGGTGAAATCGTCGCGATCCATGATTCGGGAAACGGTGAATTTCGATGTGAGATCAAGAATGTCGTGCATCGAAAGCTTCCCCAGCCACTCTGAGTTGGGCCTGATCTCCAGGTTCTCAGGAAGAAGTAGCTCCTGGATGACGTCGAGGCAGGTCGAGGCAAACGAACCGACCTCGTCGGCTTCGAGACGTTTGCGAGTTTCGCTCCGGCCCGACGGATCACCTACCTGAGCAGTGAAATCGCCGACGATGAGCACCGCGGTGTGGCCCAGTTCCTGGAAGCGTCTGAGGAGGCCAAGAACGACGCCCCAGCCGAGGTGAACGTCGGGTGCGGTTGGGTCCACTCCCAACTTGACTCGCAGGGGTTTGCCCTCGGCGAGTCGTGCCTCGAGAGCCCCGACGGGCAAGGCCGTGTCGACGCCTCGCATCAGGTACTCGAGTTGCTCGGCAGCGGGTCTCATCGCGGCGGAGCCTAACCCTGAAATCCCCGGTCCCAGGTGACCGTGGCGGTAACTTCCGAGGGTGTTGGGACGTCGCCTGGCGGCGCTGGCGTGCGTGACTTCCCTGATCGCCACTGCATGCTCCGTCGAACCTCTTGACGACCCCGGTATCGGGGATCGTGCGTTGACGTCGATCGTCTATGCCTCGGACGGCACGATTCTTGCCGAATGGCACGCCGGAGAGAACCGCATCCCTGTCGAGTACGACGATCTGCCCGCCCACCTCGTCAACGCCGTCGTGGCCATCGAGGACGAGCGCTACTGGACTCATGGGGGCGTCGATCTCAAGGCCGTGATGCGAGCCCTCGTGGTCAATGTCGAGGCCGGTGAGATCATCCAGGGTGGCTCGACGATCACCCAGCAGTACCTCAAGAACACCGTCCTGACACCAGACGTGACGCTCGACCGCAAGGTGGAGGAAGCCGTCCTGTCTCTGCGCCTCGAGGAAAGCCTCACCAAAGAGGAGATCCTCGAGCGATACCTCAACACCGTCTACTTCGGAAGCGGCGCCTACGGCATCGGTACTGCAGCCGAAACCTATTTCGATAAGAGGGTCTCCGACGTGACGCTCGGCGAGGCGGCGCTCCTCGCGGGCCTGATCCGTCGCCCAACGCTCACCGATCCTTTCGTGTATCCCGATGCAGCCATAGAGCGGAGAACCGTCGTCCTCGACAAGCTCGTCGAGCTGGAGTGGATCGACCAGGAAACAGCGGACGTTGCCGACATCGAGGCGCTCGATCTCAACCAGCGTGAGGCCCTGACCCAGGCGGAGTTCCCGTACTTCGTGGAAGAGGTCAAGCGCCGCCTCCTCGACGACCCACAGCTCGGAGCGACGGCGACCGATCGCTACAACGCGCTGTTCCGTGGCGGCCTGCACATCCACACCACGGTCGACCCTCTTATGCAGGAGTCAGCCGAGCTCGCTGTCGCCGATGTGCTCAACGAGCAGGACCCCTCGGGCGCTCTCGTTGCCATCGATCCTCGCACCGGCCACGTTCTGGCCATCGTTGGCGGCCGAGACTTCTATGACACGGAAGACCCGGTTGCCCAGTTCAACCTGGCCACACAGGGACGTCGGCAGGCGGGTTCCTCGTTCAAGCCCTTCGTGCTCGCGGCTGCGCTCGAGAACGGGATCGGAACCGACACCGTGCTGCGGGGTGGCTCGACAGTCACTGTCAACACCGATAGCGGGCCGTGGACAGTGTCGAACTTCGATGAATCGATCTTCCCTGATCTCACGGTGACTGAAGCCACGGTCTTCTCGGTGAACGTTGCGTACGCCCAACTGATCGACGCAGTCGGACCCCGGTCTGTCGAACGGCTCGCCGAAGCGGCTGGCATCACCACCGACCTGCAGCCCTATCACTCGCTCGCGCTGGGTGCGCAGGAGGTGTCGGTTCTCGACATGACGTCTGCATACGGCACCTTCGCCAACGGAGGGACCCACATCGAGCCCGTGCTGGTCACCCGCATCGAAAACTCCGAGGGCGTCAACGTGTGGGAAGCGACTCCTGCGGTCACCCCTGTTCTCGAGCGAGCGGTCGCCGATACCGTCACGTCGACTCTTGCGGAGGTGGTCAAGCGCGGCACAGGACAGCAGGCGCGAATTGGTCGACCCATGGCCGGGAAGACCGGCACCTCCGATGACCACGCTGATGCCTGGTTCGTCGGCTACACACCTGAACTGGTTGCGGCGGTGTGGGTCGGCTTCCCCGAGGGCCGGGTCGCCATGGAGCATCCGAAGACGCCATTCACCATCACCGGCGGATTCTGGCCCGCCAACATCTGGAGCCGATTCGCCTCCGCAGCATTGAGCGGCGTTCCGTACGGTCAGCTCGCAACCGACTCGGCCGATGGCATGGTGACGGTGGAGGTCGACTTGTCGACCGGGTTCCTTGCGGGCGCACATTGCCCCCGCGAGCACGTTGCTCGCATCCAGATGCCCGCGGACCTAGCTCCGACGGTCATCTGTCCGATTCACAACCCGGAAGGTGTCGTCGCCGGTGGTGGCGGTCTCGTCCCCGACCTCATCGGTGAGCACCTCAGTCACGCGGTCGAGGACCTCACCGCGCTCGAGTATCAGGTCTCTGTCGACTGGTCTGACGGAGGTCCGTTGGCCCAAGGAACGATCTTCGGGCAGAGCCCGAACCCGGGTGCGGCTGCCCAACCCGGCTCAGTCGTACGCCTCACCGTGGCCGGGCCTGATCCGAACGAGGGCGTACCGTCTGTGCTCGGCTTCCCCGAAGCCGACGCCCTCCAACGAATGGCGGAAGCCGGCCTGGTGGTCGACGTTCTCCATGTTGCTGAGGCCGACGACCTGGACGCTCGGCGTCGTTCCGGGATGGTCTGGAAACAGGAGCCACCGGCCGGATCCAATTCCGACGGGGTGGTCACGGTCTGGGTGAATCCCTGACTACGAAGCGCCATGGCCGATCGACTGCCTTCGAGATTCCCACCCGCGGCGTCGCCTCGATCACCGGGGGCTCTGATTCCCGGGCCAGCAGCTCTATTGGCCCCTGGTTGATGACTGATCCGTCCTCGTCGCCAGAGACGGCGAGAGCCTGACAGAGCTTGCCAGGACCATCTGCGAGGTGATCGGTCCGCCCCCTGCGTCTTTTCGCCGTCTCCAGTCCCTCAAGCACCTCTCCCCCTCGCAGCAACACCGCACCGCCCTCGCCCTCGGCTCCGGTCACCACGTTCATACACCAGTGGATTCCGTACGAGCGGTAGACGTAGACCGTTCCAGGTGGCCCGAACATCGCCGAGTTGCGTCGGGTGGGGCCACGTGCGGCGTGTGAAGCTGCGTCATCGGCTCCTGCATACGCCTCAACCTCGCTGATCCGGACGGCGACGAGATCACCATCGCTGCGTGTCTGCACCACGCATCCGAGCAGACGCCGAGCGTCGAGAGCGACATCGCCGGAGAACGACGTCCCCGACAGCGGTGAGGTCACGCCGTCAGGTGGAGCAGGATCGCCTTGAAGGCGTGAAGCCGATTCTCCGCCTGGTCGAACACGAAGGAGCGGTCGTGTTCGAGCACCTCGTGGGTGACTTCCTCACCACGGTGGGCAGGAAGGCAGTGCAGAAAGATGGCGTCATCGGCAGCCAGAGCGAAGAGACGCTCATCGACCCTGTACCGCTCGAACGTTTGCGCCCGGTCGGCTGCTTCGTCTTCCTGCCCCATGGATGCCCAGACATCCGTGTAGACGACGTCTGCGCCGGCGACGAGATCGTCGACCTCGGTGCCGACTCTGATGCCACCGCCGTGAGCGGCGGCGATTCTGCTGGCCTCTTCCGTGACGTCGACCGATGGTGCGTACCCATCGGGATGGGCGACCCGCACCTCCATCCCCATCATTGCCCCGGCCAGCATCAGGGAGTGAGCGACGTTGTTCCCGTCGCCCACGTAGGTGAGCACGGTGCCGGGAAGGTCGCGGTGCTCCGCGACGGTCTGGAGATCAGCTACCGCCTGACATGGATGCTCGAGATCAGAAAGAAGGTTGATAACCGGAGCGGCGGCATGCTCGGCGATCTCGACAAGATGGCGATGATCGAAGACCCGGAACGCCAGGGCATCGAGATAGCGGTCGAGAACCCGGGCGACGTCCGAGACGGCCTCACGGGAACCGAGACCCACCTCGTCACGCTTCAGGACAACCGGATGCATGCCAACGTCGACCGATGCCACTTCGCATGACACGCGGGTCCTTGTCGAAGGCTTCTCGAAGAAGAGGCCGACCGTACGGCCGCTACGGCTGCCCGACACGGCACCACGATCCTTCTTGACCGAGGCGGCCAGCTCGAGAACGGACGCGAGACCTTCGTGTCCCAGATCGGTAACGGAGATGAAATCGCTCACAGTGCTCCTCTCAATCGAGCTCCGGTCGCCTCTGTCACTGCAGCGACCATGGCTTCGCGGATCGGTGCGACCTCCTCGTCGGTGAGCGTCCGGTCCGGTGCCCGCAGCGACAATCGAACTGCGATGCTGCGGTGCCCCTCAGCGATCGAACCACCTCGGAAGACATCAAACACATCGACGGACTCGACGTGGTCTGCCCTGTGCAGGACGTCGGTGAGGTCCCGGGTTGTCGTGGCATCGGGAACCTCGAAGGCGAGATCGAAGATGACTGGCGGGTAGGCGGACGGCGGGGCGAAGGTCCACCGTCCGGCATCGGCGAGGAAAGACTCCGCCGAGATCTCGGCGGCGGTCACCCGACCGGGGAGGTCGAAACGTGCAGCGACCGCCGGGTGGATCTCCCCCACTGTCCCGATGATCACACCACCGTGCACGACGTGCGCACCACGCTCAGGGTGAAACGGGGGCACGTCGGCTTGCTCGAGGCGGAGGTCGGAGATCCTCATTGTCCTGGCAATCAAATCCAGCATGCCCAATGCGTCGAAGACGTCGCGGGGGCGGGCGTCACCCAGCCACGACGACGGTTCGCCGCCGACGGTGACAAAGGTCACGGTGTCCGGTTGATCGGGGATCACATCTCCGCTCGCCAAGAATGTCTTACCCAACTCGAAGACCGCGACATCCTGGGCCTTTCTCGCCACGTTGTACGACGCTGCCTTCAGCAGCCCTGGCAACAAGGTGGTCCTCATGACGCCCTGTTCAGCGTGAAGAGGGTTGATCACGGCGATCCCGGCACGGCGCGGATCGTCCTCAGGGAGCCCGAGGCGATCGAGATCCTCCGCACCGATGAATGAGAAGGTCATGGCCTCGTGATACCCCGCACCTACGAGGACCTCACGCAAACGACGGGAGCGGCGTTCCTCGGTCCCGATGCCGCCTCCTGTGCCGAAGGCGACACGATCAGGGAACTCGTCATAGCCGTGGAGCCTGGCGATCTCCTCGATGAGATCGATCGGCCGCATGACATCGGGTCGTCGTGTCGGCACCGCGACGTCGAGTGAGTCGCCGCCGGACACACCGAACCCGAGTCGGGTGAGATACCCGGTCGCTGTGGACTCGTCGATGTCGACGCCCAGAACCCGGGGAATCTCGGTCAGCTCCAACGTCACGGTGCTGGGCTCGACGACACTCGGGTAGGCGTCGACGAGACCGCCGATCGTGCCGCCAGCAAGCTCTACGAGTAGCTCGGCCACGCGATCGGCAGCGATCCGGGCGGCATTTGGGTCCATGCCACGCTCGAACCGAGCCGATGCTTCGGATCGGAGGCCGATCCGCTTCGACATCAACATGATGGTTGGAG
>JABDMN010000150.1 GCA_013001485.1 Acidimicrobiia bacterium | reverse complement strand
CCGTATGGCGTCACCGGGATCCGGTTGGCGGAGGCGATGCCGACCACCTTGCTCACGTGGTCGGTCGAGGCCGGATACACGACGACGTCAGGCACCACCGACGCGTGAGTGGATTCGTCCCCTGCGTGGTTCTCGCGATCAGACATGCCGGTGGCCACGGCGTCTGCGCCAAGCAGCGAGACGAGGTGCTCGAGAACCTCCGGCGTGACCTGTCCGTAATCCACGAGCCAATGATGGTCGATGGCGGTCAGTCCCTAGTCCCTAGTCCCTAGTCCTTAGCCAAGAAGTGGGGACGGGGGGGAGCTACTAGAGGTACGTCAACTCTGACTCGCCTTCGTCGACGATGCGGTCGCAGGTGGGGCAGTGCCAGCGCGGCTCCATCGCGGTGCCGCAGGCCTGGTGCTGGGGATGGTCCTTTGGCGTCGACGAGCCCCAGGCAGTGAGGAGACGCAGCGCCCCGGCCAACTCGCGGCCTCGCTCGGTCAACACGTACTCCATCCGGGGCGGGCGGTGGGTGTACGGGCGGGAAACGACCAGACCGAATTGCTCGAGATGGCGGAGCCGTTTGGTCAACACGTTGGTGGCGATCCCCGGGACCATCGCCTGAAGATCCTTGAACCGGCCCGGGCCCCCGAGCAGGGCCGCAACCACCAGCAGCGCCCATTTGTCACCGATGGCATCGGCGGCGCGCTGGAGCGGGGTTGACTGTCTTGGCATGGGTGTATAGTAACAAGTCACTTGCAATCGACAAGTCACTAGTTGAAAGGACCAGTCCAGTGCTGGAAGAACTCCAAACCACCCTCTCCTCGCTCGCCGAGCAGGTCGGCCCCTCGGTCGTCGGCATCGGTCGGCGAGGCAGGGCAGGCAGCGGTGTCGTCATCGACACCGACCGCATCCTCACCAACGCTCACAACCTCAGTTCCGAGTCCGTCAGCGTCACATTCACTGACGGCACCACCGTCGATGGCACCGTCGTGGGAGCCGACTTCGACGCCGACCTCGCTGTCATCGCCGCCACCACCAATGGCAACCCTCCCATCGAACGAGCGTCATCCGACGACCTCGGGTTCGGTGCGCCCGTCGTGGCCCTGTCCAACCCTGGTGGTCGAGGGTTGCGGGTCACCGCCGGCTACGTGTCCGGCACCCAGCGGGAGTTCCGGGGCCCCCGCGGCCGACTGATCCGGGGCACTCTCGAGCACACCGCTCCCCTGCTCCCCGGTTCGTCGGGCGGACCGGTGGTCGACACCGACGGCAAGCTGCTCGGCGTCAACACCAACCGGCTTGGTGAGGGCTTCTACCTCGCCATCCCCACCGGACCCACGCTCGACACCGCCATCGACAAGCTGTCGAAGGGTGAAGCTGCGGCCCGGGTCCGACTTGGTGTCGGGGTCGCTCCCGCCGATGTGGCCGCCAAGCTGCGGGCGTCGGTCGGGCTCGATCCGGTCGACGGCGTGCTCGTCCGCTTCGTCGAGGAAGGCTCACCTGCAGAGATAGCCGGGATCCGCGAAGGAGACATGATCACCAAGGTCGGCGATCACGGCGTCACCTCCCCCGACGATCTCCACGAGGCGCTGGCCTCCGTCGGGAGCACCGCGGTCGTCGAGGTGGTGCGGGTTGCCGAGACGCTCACTGTTGAGGTGGGGTTCTGAGGAAGTCCCTAGTCCCTAGTCCCTAGTCCCTAGTCCCTAGCTAAGAACCCCCCTTGACCGCTGGCGGGAGAGGGGGGTTCTCGCGCGGGAAGCGGGTCGATGGTCGATCGCCCTCCTCGCCCGCTTGCGGGAGAGGGGGGTTGGGGGGAGAGGGTCGCTCCGCAGCAAGACCCCTTCCCCACTCCGTGGGGACGGGGGGCGAAAAGAACGCCGCGGACCTCCCGACCGCACGACCCTGGAGCGCGCACCTACTCCCAGGTGGCGAGGAAGCGTTCGAGGCGGGGGAAGGCGACGTCGAAGAAGTCGTTGGAGGCTGCTTCGTAGTGGGCGACGTAGTTGATGAACATCACGGTGCGAGCTGCCATGAATCGTTCGAGCTCGCCGTCGTAGCTCACGGGCCACGGGGCCACCGATGAGTAGCCGTCCTCGAACGCAGCCCGCAGTTCGGGATAGTCAGGCAACGTCCGGTTGTAGAAGAGGGTGATGGCGATGTCCTGCACCGGCAATCCGTAGGCGACGTCTTCGAAGTCGAAGGCGACCATCCGGCTGCGTGACACGTGGACATTCGAGGGGTGCAGGTCGCCGTGGATGATCTGTGTCTGCTCTCGCTCGAGCCTCGAGAACGCGGGCTCGACGACGGTCATGGCCCGTTCGATGAGCCGGCGTCGGTCCGCATCGAACACGTCGGCGTACTCGTCGTCCCAGATGACCACAGGATCGATGTCCGGCGGCCAGTAGAAGACCTGGTCCCACACCATCGGCTGATGGGGCGGGTCGAACGTCGCCCCGTGCAAGTGGATGCCGGCTGCCAGCCTGCCGAACTGGTGATAGCGCTCGGAGGTCAGGGCGTCGTCGAGGGGACGGCCCGGGATCCACTCGAAGAGAACACAGTGTCGCTCACCCGGCACACCGGGGGCGCCCGCCGAGACCGAAAGGGCTCCGTTGCGGGCAGAGACAACGCGAGCCACATCGAGGTCGGTCTCGTTGGCCAGCGCCTCGAGCCAGGCGAGCTCTACGGCGACGTTCTCGTCGGAGTGGTCCTGCTGGTAGTCGACCCGCAGCGCCAGAGGGCCTCTCGACGTGTCGACGCGAAAGAGGATGTTGGAGAACCCGCCGATCGACCGGATCCGACGCACCTCGACCGGGTACTGCTCCAATGCCCGCTCGGCCAGTGGCCGGAGACGGCGGATCTTCCCCGTCTCGGTCAGGTCATCCCAGGGTTTCAATGGTCGAAACCCGTCACAGGAACCGCCAGCGTTTCAGAGCGACGGGATCAAGCCCCGGCGCCGTCAGCTTCCGGGCTGGAATCCTCGGCCAGGCGCCCCTTGGCCTTCATGCCTTGCACGACCTTGTCGCTGATCTCCTGAAGCCGGTCCTTGGGGACCTTGTCCCCGAGCTTGTCGCCCAGCTTGGCGCGGATCTCGGTCTCACTGAGACCGGTCCACTCCTTCTTCGCTTCCATCGCCTTGACGACGAGCATCCCCAGGCCAACCACGAACGCGAGTTTGATGAGCGTTTTCATGATCCGAATCTACCCCGAGCCCTCGTTCACGTTCCCGGAAGCAGGCCATTGACTGCTCTGCTCCCTGGAGCAGCCGTAGCCTGAGCTTCACCTTCGCTCTCCCGAAGTACCCCATGACCACCACTGAACATCAGGCGCCACCGACTCCAGACACCACAGGTTCAGGCTCGTTTCGCCCTGACATAGAGGGAATGCGGGCGGTGGCGGTCGTCCTCGTGATGCTGTACCACGCCGGTCTGCCGTGGTTCTCCGGCGGCTACATCGGTGTCGACGTGTTCTTCGTGATCTCCGGATTCCTCATCACAGGACTGCTCGTCCGCGAGCTCGAAGCGACACACCACATCGACCTCGCCCGGTTCTACGCCCGGCGAGTACGGCGCCTCCTCCCCGCCGCCGGCGTTCTGCTCGCATCGGTTGCCGGGCTGACCATCCTTCTCCTCCCGGTGACGCGATGGATCAACATCGGCCGGGACGTCCAGTGGAGCGCCCTCTATGCCGTCAACTGGCGGTTCGCCAACCGCGCCGTCGACTACCTCGCAGCCGATGACGCAGCCAGCCCGGTGCAGCACTTCTGGTCGTTGGCAGTCGAAGAGCAGTTCTATCTCGTCTGGCCGCTGCTGCTGCTGGTGTTGGCGATAGGTGCCCGCAGACTCAGCCGACCTCTGCGGTCGGGCCTGCTCGTAGGCCTTGTCGCCGTCGGTGCACCGTCGTTGTGGTGGTCGATCAGCCTGACCGCGGCGGAACCCGGACGGGCGTTCTTCGTGTCGACCACCCGCGTGTGGGAGCTGGCGCTCGGCGGCGGGGTCGCCATCCTGACGCCTCACATCCGCCGGCTTCCGCTAGCGCCGAGCCGCGCCGTTGCCGTCCTGGGGATGGCGGCGATCCTGTGGGCAGGCGTCACCTACGACGACCTCACCGTCTTCCCCGGCTCGGCGGCGCTCATCCCGGTACTGGGAACCGTGGCGTTGATCGCATCCGGCACCGTCGACCGGTCTGGCCCCATCGCCACGACGCTCGGGATCGGCCCGATGCGACAGATCGGTGCGATGTCGTACTCGCTGTACCTGTGGCACTGGCCCCTCCTCGTCGTCGCCGACGCCAGATGGGGACCACTCAGCTGGGCCGAGGGACTCGGTGTCGTCGCGTTCTCGGTCCTCCCTGCCTGGCTCGCCTACCGATACGTGGAGCACCGTTGGCGTCACTCCGAGGCATTCGTGACTCCGCCGCGGCGGGGCCTGATGTGGGGTCTCACGCTGACCCTCGTCGGCGTGATCGCCGGCACCGCGATCGTCGTCGGCGCCGCGGTCGACGACGCCAGGGATCACCAGGCCGAGATCGCCACTCTTCTCACGGATCGGGCGCCCCAGCAGATCGCCGGTGAGGTATCGCCGCCACTGGCAACAGTCAGGGCCGACTTGCCCGCCGTGTACGCCGATGGGTGTCATCAGGATCAGACTCGCGCTGACGTGGCGACGTGCACGTACGGCGACCTCGACTCCGCGGTCCGTGTGGTCTTGCTCGGCGACTCCCACGCAGCCCAATGGGTCCCGGCCTTTCGTGCCCTTGCCGAGGAACGAGGCTGGACCCTGCAGACCATCACGAAGTCGAGCTGTCAGTTCGCCGACACGACGCTTCCGATCGGGGACAACGACGCCCCATACGACAGTTGCGTCGATTGGAACAACGCCGTGATCGAGACGCTGACCGAGTCGCCGCCGACGCTCGTGGTGACAACGGGGATCTTCTGGACACCGATCCTCGGCGACTCGGGCTTGCTCGATTCGGACGCGGCGAGGCAAGAGCTCGCTCACGCGTACGTGCGGAGCTGGACGGCACTGATCGACAGAGGCATTCAGCATGTCGCGCTGCGGGACACCCCGTACCCGGCATTCGATGTCTCCGAGTGCGTCGCCGACCACCTCGACGCTCTCGCCGATTGCGCATTCGGACGCACGGGGGCCATGGCAGCCAACACCCCACAGGTCGACGCCGCCGCCACCACCGGTGTGCCTCTCGTCGACCTCACCGATCACATCTGTCACACCGACCTCTGCCCGGCCGTGGTCGACGATGTGCTGCTGTGGCGAGACACCCACCATCTCACCGCCACCTACGTCAGGGCGCTGGCTCCTGCCCTCGAGGCCGAACTGCGGCGGGTGGCACCCGTGTTGTTCGACGGGTGACGATGCGGATGGCCGCGCCGAGACGGGTATGCTTGTGGCTCCGCCGCAGATGCGGTGGCTCGTCCGTTCCCTGATACGTCCCCATGGAGTTGGCGCAGTGTGTTTTCGCGGGGCGGACAGAGAAAGGCATCACGCCGCAATGAACATCTACGTAGGCAACCTCTCGTTCCGGTCCTCCAACCAGGACCTCGAAGAGCTGTTTGCTCAGTACGGACAGGTCGACTCGGCCACCATCATCATGGATCGTGACACGGGTCGGTCTCGTGGCTTCGGTTTCGTCGAAATGTCGAACGACGACGAAGCTCGCAAGGCGATTCAGGAGCTCGACGGGCAGGACTTCGGGGGTCGAGACCTCCGTGTGAACGAGGCACAGCCGAGGCGGTAGCGACGGATGGCTTCAGGTGACGACACATTCAAGGCGCAGGGCACGATCGCAAAGACGCTGCCCAATGCCACCTTCCTCGTGAAGCTCGACTCGGGCCATGAGGTGGTAGCTCGCGCCTCGGGGAAGATGCGGCGTGGTCGCCTCATCCGGATCATTCCCGGTGATCGTGTCGACGTCGAGATCTCGGCGTACGACCCGTCCCGGGGACGAATCACCTGGCGCTACCGCTAGCTCGAGACTTCAGCGACAAACGAAGAGCCCCTCCCATCTCCGGGAGGGGCTCTTCTCTTAGGG
>JABDMN010000141.1 GCA_013001485.1 Acidimicrobiia bacterium | reverse complement strand
TCGAGCTTGAGCTCGATGTCGTCGTACGGCTCTCCCACGGTGCCGACCTTGATTCGGCCTGGCCGATTGGCCGTGGCGACCGCCGAGTTCTCCGTCATCCCGTATCCCTCGTAGATCGGCACGCCGATGCCCATGAAGAACTCGAGGATCTCCGGCGCGATCGGCGCAGCTCCGGACACCCCATAGCGGCACCGCTTGAGACCGAGACGCTCCTTCACGGCCCGATAGAGCAGCAGGTTGCCAACCCAGTGCTGGACTCGCATCCACGGAGTCCAGACCCCGCCGCTGGCGACGAGTTGACTGCCGAATTTCTCAGCACGCTTCATCCAGAAGCCGTAGTTGAGGCGCTTGAGCAGCGATGCCGAGCTCATGCGGATGAGCATCGAAGCGTGCATCTTCTCCCAGATGCGAGGAACTGCCTCGAAGATGGTCGGCTGGATCTCACGCAGGTCGGTGGGAAGCGTGTCGAGCGACTCGCCGTAGTTGGTAACCGATGCTTTGCCGACGTTGAACCAATGTCCGAAAGCCTTCTCGAACACGTGGCACAGCGGCAGGTAGGAAACCAGTTCGTCGTCCGGGCCAGGTGGTGGGTCGATGATCCCGCCGGTGTCGGCGAGCCGCTTCACCACGTAGTTGACGTTGGCGACGGTCAACATGGCGCCTTTGGGCGGGCCGGTCGTTCCTGATGTGTAGATGAGGTAGGCGATGTCGTCGGCGGTGGCTCCGGCCATCCGCTCGTTGAGGGCATTGACGTTGGCAGCCCGATGAGAGCGACCGAGCTCCATAAAGGCATCCCATGACATCAGCATCGGATCGTCGTACCGGTTCACGCCACGACCCTCGAAGTAGATGATCTTCTCCAGCTCAGGAAGGTTGCCCTTCACCGCCAGCACCTTGTCGACCTGCTCCTGGTCCTCGGCGATGTGGATGCGGGTTCCCGAGTTGTGGAGCAGGTACTCGACCTCGGGGGCAGGGTTGGTCGGATACAACCCCATCGAGATTCCCCGCACCGCCACTGTTGCGGAGTCTGCGACGACCCACTCGATGCGGTTCTCGGAATGGATGGCAATGCGGTCGCCGGTTTCGATGCCGAGGGCGAGGAATCCGTGTGCGGCCGTGTCGACGGCGTCCCAGTATTGAGCCCACGTGTTCTCCTGCCATACGCCAAGCGACTTCTCGCGATGGGCGACCAGATCGGGAGTTGCGGCGGCGCGATCCCGAATCAGGGTTGCCACGGTTTGCACACCTGTCAGACCAGGCGGTGGGGCGGTCGTCGTCATTCCGGACCTCCTGTCTCGACGACGGCGTGCTCCTGACCGAGGTAGGCGCGGATCACGTCGGGGTTGCGTTGGATTGCTTCGGGAGTTCCGAGAGCAATGGGCTTGCCAAAGTCGATGGCGAGAACCGTGTCGGCAAGGTCCATGACGACCCTCATGTCGTGCTCGACGAGGATCATCCCGATCCCCAGCTCGCGCTTGATGTCCATGATGAACCGGGCCATGTCTTCGGTCTCCTCGGTGTTCATCCCTGCGGCCGGCTCGTCGAGAAGCAGCAGGCTCGGGGACATGGCAAGTGCCCGGCCAAGCTCGACCCGTTTCTGGACGCCGTACGGCAGCATCGCCACGTAGGACCGCCGGAAAGGCTCCAGCTCGAGGAACTGGATGATGCCCTCGGCGACCTCGCGGGCGCGCATCTCGGCGTTGCGGGCCCTGCCCAGCCAGACCATGGAGGACAACACGCCATGACTCATGCGGAGATGGCGGCCCAACATGATGTTGTCGAGCACCGTGAGGTTGGCGAAGAGCTCGATGTTCTGGAACGTACGCCCCATCCCCATGTGGGCGATGTGATCGGGTTTGCCGCCGAGGATGTCCTTGCCCATGAAGCGGATCGACCCCTGTTGGGGCTCATAGACCCCCGAAAGGCTGTTGAAGATCGAGGTCTTGCCGGCACCGTTGGGTCCGATGATGGCGAACAGCTCGTGGTTGGACACCTGGAACGAGACTCCGTCGATGGCCTTGACCCCGGCGAAACTCAGATGGAGATCCTCGACCTCGAGGATCGGACCCTCGACGGCGACGCCAGCCTCGGGTAACACCTCGGAGAGAAGCCGGTCCCTCATGACATCCACCGCTTTCTGCGGCGGTAGTGCTTGACGTTGCGGAACGACTTCGCCTCGCCTTCACCGCCGAGCCCGAGGTAGAACTCCTGGACGTCCTCGTCGGCGAGAAGATCACTCGAGGGCTTGTCCATGACCAGTTTCCCGGTCTCCATGATGTAGCCGTGCTGAGCGATGGACAGCGCCATCATGGCGTTCTGCTCGACAAGCAGCACCGAGGTCCCCTGCTTGTTGATCTCGACGATGAGGTCGCGGATCTGTTGCACCAGCATCGGGGCGAGACCGAGGCTGGGCTCGTCGAGCAACAGGTAGCGCGGCCCGGACATGAGAGCTCGACCGATTGCCAGCATGGTCTGCTCGCCGCCGGACAGGTACCCGGCTGTCGACTTGCGCCGTTCCTTGAGCACAGGGAACAGGCCGTAGACACGGTCGATGTTCTGCGTGGACGCTTTGCGGTTCGTGTGGGCACCCAACAGGAGGTTGTCTTCCACCGACATCTCGCTGAGAATCCGGCGCCCCTCGAGCACCTGAGAAACGCCGAGCTCGACGATCTTGGACGGGTCGAGATGATCGATCCGCTCGCCGTCGAGGGTGATCTCTCCCTTGGTGATCTCACCGTCGTGGACGTCGAGCAGGCCCGAAACGGCTCTCAGCAAGGTGGTCTTCCCGGCACCATTGGCACCCAGGAGGGCGACGATGCCTCCGTCAGGAACCTCGAGGGAAACCCCGCGTAGGACGAGGATGACGTCTTTGTAGACGACCTCAACGTTCGTCACCGACAGCATGACACGCCCTCCAGGATGCTGAGGCGGGAAGTTACCAGTCGGTACGATGCGGCGCGTGGCCGACTTATCCACAGAGCTGGAACAGCTGCTCGACAACCCAATGGGTGCACTTGATCACGGTGACCCCGCAGTACGACGCCTTGCCGTCTCGGCACTGGCCGGCACCATGCATGACCCTGCCGTGTTCTCAGCCGTTTCGGCGTTGACTCGAGACGATGATGCGGAGCGGGTGCGCGCCGAAGCGACCGAGGCGGTTGGCCGCTGTGGAGCCGGCCTGGTGGACGAGGCGCTCGGCCTGTTGGAGGCGGTTCGCACCGATCCGTCGACGCTGGTCGTCGAGGCAGCCGCCACCGCCTACGGAGAGCTGGCCGACTCGCGTCCGTTGCCCTGGTTGATCGAGTTGGCCACTGGTGACGGGGATTCCATGGCACGCGAAGCTGCCGTCGCCGCACTGGGAGCCATCGGCGACGATGCAGCCATCCCCGAGCTGATCACCCTGGCCGCGTCAGGCCCGCCCCAGGTGCGGCGCCGCGCAATGGTCGCCCTGTCTGTCTTCGAGGGTCCTGAGGTGGAAGCCGCAGTAAGAGCCGGGCTCGAAGACCGCAACCCCATGGTGCGCGAAGCAGCCGAGATGGTGGTGGGAGAGACCCTGCGCCATCAGCGAGGCTGACTCAGAGAGTCTCTTGGCCCTGTCACATGCGGTGCTCTCCGCGTAGGTTTGCGACATGGCACGAATGAAGCGCACCTACAGACCTGGAGAGGTTCCGGCGCGGCTGCGTTGGCGCCCCCGGGTGAGCATCATCGGAGTGATCCTCGGGGCACTGGGAGGCCTCGGCGTCGTCGTCTACCTGCAGCAGTCGGGGTGGCGTGTCCTCGATCGGGCACTCTCGCTCCAGGGAGTGATCGGCGGGGCGCTGTCAGGGATCCTTATCCCTTCACTCATCTACGCGATCACGGTCCGCCGCTACAACCGACGCCTCTCCGCCTTCACGCCTCGACCACGAGTGGCAACCGCGCTCGTGTGGGCCCTGGCCATCCCACTCGCCGCAGGCCTGGTCGCGGCGACGCCGGCCCATGCGACCGTCGAGGGCCCCTGCACGGTGACCATCAACGGGACGGACATCGGGGGCCTCGAGCCGACGGCCGATGACGCGATCGTCGTCACCGAGGACGACACGTTGGTGGGGCAGGTCTCGCACCCCTCTGAATGGCAGGCAGGCTCTATCGACCTGCACTACGCCGCCTTCTCGGTCACGATCGTCGACGAGTTCGACGAGGTCGTGAACGACGAGGACCAGGTGGACACCGGTGCCAGCATCAGCCAGGGCAGCGCAGACGTCGCCGACCTAGCCACGTATGGCACGGGGGTCTACGCCTTCTTCGGAGCAGCCGTCATGGAGAGCGGCGCCGAGTGCAGCGCATCGTTTGCCATCAAGCTCGACAAGCCACCACTCGAGACGCCCGTGGGCATCGCAGCAGCTGCGGCCGCCGCTATCGGCGCCGTCGCAGCGGCCGGGGTCGCCATCGGCGGCATCCGCGAGGGTTCATCCCTCGTCGGCGGGCTCGACGAGCACCTGGCTGGTCTCGAACCACCCCCAGATACGTTCACCGACGACCAGATCGAATCCGCTGTCACCGATTTCCTGGAGGGGGCACCCGACCTCGGGGAGTCCGCCGATTCCGGTGTCTCCGCCGAATCCGCGGACGCCTCAACCGACACGGGCGGGACAGACGAGACAGCGACGCCCGACGATGACGTGACGACCGACACATCTAGCGAGGACGCTGGCGAAACGACCGGCACAGAGCCGTCAGCCGAAGCTTCAGAGGAGACAACGACGGCCGGAGACACTGGCGCCGACGGATCATCACAGCCCGCAGAAGGCACGAGTGAATCGACGACCGCGCAGCCGGGAACCGACGCCGCGGCGGAGACAACGACGCCCGGAGACACTGGCGCCGACGGATCAACACAGCCCACAGAGAGCACCAGCGAGCCGACGACCGCGCAGCCGGGAACCGACGCCGCGGCGGAGACAACGACGCCCGGAGACACCGGCACCGACGGATCAACACAGCCCACAGAAGGCACGGGCGGGTCGACGACCACGCAGCCTGCAGCCGAGACTGCGTCGGGCGGGACAGGCGCACCGTCGGCCGCAGAGGCAGCAGCCGCAGCCGTGCCCGCCGGTGGGTGGGCCAGCAGCGAAGACGGCAGCGACTTCCTCGGCACCGATTCGGCCGACTCGGTCTCATCGGGCATCGAATCCGTAACCGATGCGGCCACCCGGCTCGACGAGCTGGCCGGCGATTTGGGGGTGAGCGACGAGGTCCGGGATGAGGTCAAGGATCGGCTTCAACCCGTTGGGGATCGGCTCGGGTCGATCAAGGACAAAGCGGATCTCTACCGAGACACAGTCAATCGAGCTGGAGAGATCAGCGACGACGTGACCAGTCGGCTCGGCCGCCTCGGAGTCAACGAGCGGGGCCAGGACGCCATCACCTGGATGCGATGGATGTCCGAGGGAGTCGGCAACTACGTCGAAGGGATCAAGAACGAATACATGCGGCCGTTCACGGACAAGCTGGCATCAGCGTTCGGAGGTGAAGCCGACGACTACGCCTCCGCGCTGGTGCCGATCGGTGACTTCGGTCGCGAGATGGGCAACTTCGTGACGACGGCTGCTGAGAACGTCAAGGGAGGCGACAACTACGCAGGGCAGCTCGGCGACCTGGCCAACCTGCCTCCTGATGACCCCTTCGCCGGGATCGACGAGGTGTACAGGTTCCCATGAACATCGACGAGTTCATCGCGCAGGATCAACGGCTGATCGAAGAGCTGGCGAGGGCGGACGACAAGCAGCCCGTCCTCGAGGCTGCCATGGCGCGAGGCAATGCGGCCCTGGCCGAAGCCTCGAGCCTGGCCGACCAGATCGACATCACGGCTCGGCTGGCCGCGACAGCGGCGCTTGGCGCTGCCGATTCTCCGGATCTGGCCGAGCAGACCGTGATCTGGGCTGCCCGCTGCGGTCGACTCCTCCTCGGTCCGGCCGCAGAGGCCCACTATCTCCCCCGTCTGGCCGCTCTAGTCGGCGCCGCCGTCCCACATCTCGACGCCGACAAGCGCCAGGCAGTCGTGTCAGGGATGGGCAGTTGGCTGGCTCGGGCCGGCTCTGCGATCGAGGCGGTGGTTGCAGCGGAGGCCGATGGCGATGCCTGGGCGCGCGTGTCGCTGGCCGCGACAGGAGTCGAGGGGGCTGAGCAGATAGCCACAGACGCCCTGCAAAAAGCGGAAGACGCCTACAAAACGGCAGGCGGTCTCCGCGACTGACCTCAACCGGTGCGCAAGGCCTCGGTCGGTGACATTCGGGCGGCCCGGACTGCCGGGTAGAGGCCGGCGATTGCGCCGATGAGGAAGGCGGCAACGATGCCGCCACCGATGGCGATTGGCGGCACGAGGGTCGCCCAGCCCCGCAGGTTGGCGTAGACCGTGGTCACGACGTAGCCG
>JABDMN010000100.1 GCA_013001485.1 Acidimicrobiia bacterium | reverse complement strand
ATGGCGATCAGAGCCACGACGAGCGCCGCGGCAAGAAGGCGGGCGCGGAAGCTACGAAGCATCGGTCATCTTGTAGCCAACGCCGTACACGGTGAGCAGATAGGTCGGCTCAGACGGGTCGGGTTCGATTTTCTTGCGCAGGTTCTTCACGTGGACGTCGACGCTGCGTTCCAACCCGAAGTGGTCAAAGCCGAATGCGCTCTCGATCAGCTGTAGACGGGTGAAGGTGCGACCCGGCTCGGTCATCAACGTTTCGAGGATGGCGAACTCCTTGGGCGTGCAGTCCACGCGCTCGCCGCCGCAGCTCACCTCATGACGGTTGCGGTCCAACTCCAGGCCACCCACCGTCAGTGTCGCATTCTCTGTCGACACGATGCCAGATCGCCGCAGGAGTGCTCGCACCCGGGCGGCGAGCTCGCGAGGGCTGAAGGGCTTGGTGATGTAGTCGTCGGCACCGAGGTCGAGGCCGAGCAGCTTGTCGTCCTCGCTGGATCGCGCCGTCACCATCATGATCGGCACTGTCGAGTCCTGGCGAAGGATGCGGGCGATGTCGAGGCCGTCGACACCGGGAAGCATGATGTCCAGCACGATGAGGTCGGGCTCGAGTTCGCGCGCCACCTCGAGGGCACGTCGACCATCGGACGCGACGACGACCGAGTGGCCGTCTCGTTCCAGATAGAGACGAATCAACTCGGCCTGTTTGGCGTCGTCCTCGGCAATGAGAATGCGGGCGGGCATCGGTGGTCGAGAGTACAGAGGGCCGGCCCGCGGGTTGCGGGCCGGCCCCTTTGGTAGCTCGTTAGGCGTCGATCTTGTCTTCGATGACCTTGCCGAGGTCGAGATCGAAGTCGAAGTCTTCGAGATCGAAGTTGAAGTCGTCGAGATCGAACTCGTCGACCATGTCGCCGAAGAACTCCTTGGCGATCTCGTTGGCGGCCTCGTCGTCCCAGTCCCACTCGGGGTAGGTGATCCCGGACTCGTCCGTGACCAACTCGTACTCGACACCAGCGGCATCGAACGCCTCAGTGAGGGCGGCACCCTCGGCGTTGATCTCGTCGATCATCTCTTCGGGCAATTCGAAGTCGAACTCGCCGAAGAAGTCGTCTTCCCACTCCCCGAACTTGTCCTTGTAGAACTCATCGACAACGGCCTCAGCGGCAGGGTCGTCCCAGTCCCACTCGGGATAGGTGACACCCATCTCGTCCGTGACCATCTCATAGGAGACGCCGGCAGCGTCGAACGCAGCTGCCAGGGCCGCACCCTCAGCGTTGATCTCGTCGACAAACTCCTGGGGAAGCTCCTCGAAGCAATCGATGAACTCGTCTTCCCAATCGCCGAACAGGTCGGTGAAGAACTCGTCTACAACGGCCTCAGCGGCAGGGTCTTCCCAGTCCCACTCGGGATAGGTGACACCCATCTCGTCCGTGACCATCTCGTAGGAGATTCCGGCTGCGTTGAGAGCCTCAGCAAGAGCGGCGCCCTCAGCGTTGATCTCGTCGATCACCTCTTGGGGAAGCTCCTCATCGAACCACTCCTCATCGCCGTACAAGTCCTCGTAGAAACCGTCGGCAATCTCATTGGCGGCGTCGTCTTCCCAGTCCCACTCGGGATAGGAGATACCGACGTCCTCGGTGACCATTTCATAGGAGATCCCGGCCGCATCGAAAGCAGCTGCGAGAGCGGCACCCTCAGCGTTGATATCATCGATCACCTCTTGGGGCAGCTCCTCATCGAACCACTCGTCATCGCCGTACAGGTCGCTGTAGAACTCGTCGGCGACCTCGTTGGCAGCGTCGTCTTCCCAGTCCCACTCGGGATACGTGATGCCGACGTCCTCGGTGACCATTTCATAGGAGATGCCGGCCACATCAAATGCCGCGGCAAGCGATGCTCCCTCGGCGTTGATTTCGTCGATCTCCTCTTGGGAGAGCTCCTCATCGAAGAAGAAGTCGTCCTCGTGGAGGTCGAGGCACATGTCGTCGAGTACGAACGAGTCCCCTGCCTCATCGGCGGATCTGACGACAGAGAGACCGCTCTTCATCGTTTCGAGCGAGCCGCTCTTCGCGACCCCGCTCTTCGCGACGCTGCTCGTGGCGACCACGACGCGCTTTGCTGCGGTGTCGCCGACCTCGAGTGTGGTGTCGGTTGCCTGGGCGGCAGAGACTGCCGTGGCCGACAACGCCACCGCAAGGGCAGCGAGGGCGGCGATCCCAACTTTCGTTCTGGTTTTCATGTCTTCTCCTTCTCAGAAGCCTATGTCCTGAGAATCAAGGTACGAATCGGGTGTGTGGAACCTGTGTGGACGATCTGTGTTTCTCCCCACACATCAGACGCCTCCGAACATCCCTCGGTTCCGCCAGACAATCCGGGTCGTCGCCTACCGTCGCGGTGTGAGTGACGACAGCGACCTCCAGGAGTGGCTCGACTACGAGGCGCCGTCCAATTCGGGCCGTCCGAAGTTGGGTTGGCCGGAGATCATCGCCGCCGTCGCCGCCGTCGTTGTCATCATCGGTCTCATCGCCCTGCGACCGACCGGCGAGGCCCGAGACACCTACTCCCAGGAGCTGGCAGTGCTGGGCATCCCCACGGAGTTCTACCGGGCCGACATCACGTCAGTCGTCGAGGGACCGTGCTCGGTGGCACCCGAGATTCAGTGCAAGCTGGCCGAGTTCGAACTCCTTGAAGGCCCCGATGCCGGAGCCGCCTACTCGCAGGAGCTGCCGATCGGCGGAGTGACACCCGATGAGCTGCGGGCTGGTGTCACCGCCGTCCTGTCGTACTTCCCTCCCGATGGCCTCGTTGAAAGCGTCACTGCAGTCGACTGCGCCCTCGATGCCACCCAGCGATGTCTCGAACTCGAGATCCGCATCACCAGCGGTGAGTACGAAGGAGCACTCGTTCTCCACGAGGTCGGTGCAGGATCGTTCGCCTCATCGCTTGTCTCGGGCGACGAGGTGACCCTGACCTTTGCCCCCGACGAAGCCTCCAGCCTCGAGGTGATCGGAGTGGTGCCGTCGTCGATCCCAGTGCAATACCAGTTCGCCGACTTCGAGCGGCGACCTGTGCTGTGGTGGGTGGCCGGGATCTTCGCCCTCGCCGTCATCGCCCTGGGCCGCTACCGGGGAGCTGCAGCCCTGGCCGGGCTGGTGGCGTCGGTAGTGGTGCTGCTCGCTTTCGTTCTCCCCGCCATCCTCGATGGGCGCTCCCCGGTGATGGTCGCCGTCATCGGGGCTGCCACCATCGCCTTCTTCGCTCTCTACCTGGCGCACGGCTTCTCGCGCAAGACCACGGTGGCGCTGCTCGGCATGCTCGGCGGGCTCACCCTCACTGCGATCCTGTCGGCGATTGTCCTCGCCGTCGCCAACATCACCGGCATTGCGTCGGAGGAGACATCGTTGCTGACACTGTTCGAAGGCATAGACCTGCGCGGCCTGGTGCTCGCCGGCACGGTGCTCGGGGCGGCCGGAGCCCTCGACGACGTGACGGTCACCCAGGCCTCGGCCGTGTGGGAACTACGCAACGCCAACCCCACCGCGCCCGCACACGAATTGATGGCTGCTGGGCTGCGAATCGGCCGTGATCACATCGCCTCGGCGGTCAACACGCTGCTGCTCGCCTACGCCGGTGCGGCCCTGCCGCTGCTCGTGCTGTTTGTGGTGTCCGGTCAGTCGATCGGAGTGCTGGCGAACTCCGAGGTCGTGGCGGTGGAGATCATCCGCACCCTGGTCGGGTCTATCGGCCTGGTTGCGGCGGTGCCGTTGACCACCTGGCTGGCCGCCATCTACCGGCCTCCGGAAGCTGCCTAGCCCGTCAGGCGGTCCCAGCGGTAGTCGGTGTCGTCCGGAGCACCGGCGAGAACTGTGATGAACCGGACAAGACGGTCGCGAGCCCGCTTGGAAGTCGATCGCAATGACCCGGTGACGAGCATTGCGGTGACCAGTTGGTGGTAGGCGTCCCGGTCGAACCATTCGACGCCATCGTGCTCGTTCACGCCGACGAGAGACCGGACGACCCAGTCTTCCGACCATGATCCGAGGAGGAGCTTCGCCGACTGTCCGACGGTGGGCAGGCGGCTTGCTCCCTCGGGTCGTTCATCGAAGGGCCGCATTGCAACTTGCAGCAGCGCAGGCGAAGGCGGCTGCTCGCTGACTCGTTCGAATGCCCAGCCAGCACCCACTTCCGCCACCGCGGGTTCGACGCCACCGAGAAGCACCGCAGCAGCGGCTACACCGCGGCGCCACGCCTCGGGCAGCAGCGGCTCGACGTCCGGGATTTCCACCAGGTTCGTGAGGGCCTTTTCCAGGTCGGCTGCGCTCACTTCGATCTCGAGGCCGAGTTCACTGCCGACCGACACCAATGCTTGGACGGGTCCATCGAGATCGTCCCCCTCGATCGCAGCCGCCACGACATCCGCCACGGCGTTGCGGGCTGGCTCCAACCGAAGAGCTTCGATCTCGCCATCGACGCTGGGAGTGCCGTTCCCTTCCAACCTCCGCGCCACCTCGGCGTATTGAGGGCCTGACACCTGACGGAAGTCGAGGTACACCCGGTACTCGAAAGCTCCGAGCCGTAAATCGAGCCCGTCGGTGAAGTCAGACGTCGGGCGGATGTGCTCCAGCCCGGAGACGTGCTCACGGAACACGACCCACTCCCCTTCACCGATACCGAGACCATCGGCCAGGGTCCGGCTATTCATCTTCCCGGCGCCCTTGTCCCGATACTCGAGGGACCAGTGGATCCGGCCCACGGCGTCGCCCCACCGGTTGTTGAAGAGCACCAACGAAGCGGCGCCATCGACGTTGTTCGAATAGGCATACACGTCACCGTTGACATGACCCTCCGGAGCAACCAGGTCGTACAGGAGGAAGTTGGCGACCTCGGCGAACTGCCAGCGTCGATGAAGCAGAGGGAAGATCTCACGCCGGTGACGGTCGACCAGCCAACCGTCGGGGTGCTCGTCCCAGCGGGGTCGACGGAACTCCATCCCGTACTTCTCCGAGTAGCCCTCCACCTGACCGTGCCCAAACATCGGAAGGCCAGGCATCGTCGCCATCACCGTGGCGACGCCGAAGTACTTGCCGTCCTTGCCGAACTGGGCGATGGCCGTCTCCTCGTCCGGGTTGTTCATGAAGTTGACGAACCGCTTGAGGATCTCGGGGTCGAACTCGAGAACGTTGCGCATGAGTTCGCGGTACTCGGCGTTGGTCTCCTGCGACATCATGTGCATGAAGGCGCTGTTGTAGACCCGGTGCATGCCCAGTGTCCTCACGAAGTAGCCCTCCATCATCCAGAAGGCCTCGGCGAGGAGAAGAGTGTCCGGCACCTCGGCGGCTACCCGGTCGACGACCTCTCGCCAGAACTCTTCCGGAATTGCCGCCTCGAACTCGGCTTCCGTCAGACCGTGGAGCGACCGTGAGGGGATCGCACCGCCTTCTCCAGGAGCGGGGAACCAGAGCCGCCGGATGTGGCGCTTCGCCAGCGTCATGGCGGCGTCGAACCGGATGATCGGGAACTTGCGAGCGACGTGAAGGATGGTCTGGATGACACCCTCACGAACTTCGGCCT
>JABDMN010000091.1 GCA_013001485.1 Acidimicrobiia bacterium | reverse complement strand
ATCCGGCGCTGTCTCATAGCTATGTCGCCGGAGCCGACCACGTGGCGCCGGCTCTTCGACTTCCGTTTCGACAGCAGTGATGTGGCCGGGCACTCACTGGGCAATCTCCTCCTCGTTGCCCTTCACCAGATCGAAGGCAGCTTTGAGGACGGGCTGCTGGCTGCGGAACGGTTGCTGGGAACGGTCGGGTCGGTGATTCCTGCCGCACTCGAGCGGGTCAGGTTGGAGGCCGTCGTCGACGGGTCGGTGGTCGAGGGGCAGGTCAACATCGCCCTTAGCCGGGGAGCCATCTCGAAGATCCGGATCTTGCCCGCCACCGTGTCGGTGAGCGAGCGAGCCCACGAAGCCATCCGCGCTGCCGACCAGATAGTGCTCGGGCCGGGAAGTCTCTACACATCGTTGATCGCTCCTCTTCTCGTTCCGGGAGTAGTCGAGGCCATCAATGACTCGAAGGCACAGCTGACGTACGTCGCGAACCTGACCACACAAGACGGGGAAACCCTCGGCATGGACGCTGCCGACCATCTGGAGGCTCTGCTGACTCACACGGGGATCAGATCTCCGTCGACAGTGATTGCGAACCGGCTTCCGGTGGAGGTGGAGCCCCCGATCGAGCCTCTGGTCGTCGACGAGTCGGCCCTGGCCACCTTCGGGACCGACGTCGTGTGGGCCGACTTGCTCGACGTCTCCTCGCCGGTCGTGATTCATGATCCGGTGAGGTTGGGTCTGGCACTGGCCGGTCTAGTCTGAACCGCGTTTCCATCAATCGAACGAGGTAGTTCAAACATGAAGGTTGCTATCAATGGTTTCGGCCGCATCGGGCGTCTCTTCTTCCGTGCCGCCATCAAATCGGGAGCCGGCTTCGACATCGTTGCCGTCAACGACCTGACCGACTCAGAAACGCTTGCGTATCTCCTCCAAAACGACTCGGTACACGGCAAGTTCGGAGGCAACGTCGAGGTCCAGGGCGATGAGCTCGTCGTCGACGGCGACCGCTTCAAGGTCTTCGCCGAACGCGACCCGGCCCAGTTGCCGTGGGGAGATCTGGGCGTCGATGTCGTCCTGGAGTCGACAGGTTTCTTCCGGACCCGCGAGAAGGCTGGTCTGCACCTCGAAGGCGGCGCCAAGCATGTCGTCATCAGCGCCCCCTCCGGCGACGCCGACGTGTCGATTGTCCTCGGAGTCAACGATGCCGACCTCAACCCCGCGGAGCACAAGATCATCTCCAACGCGTCCTGCACGACCAACTGTGTGGCGCCGATGGCAAAGGTGCTCCACGACAACTTCGGGATCGTTCGAGGCATGTTCACCACGGTTCACGCCTACACAAGCGACCAGGCGCTCCAGGACGCGCCTCACAAGGACGCGCGACGGGGGAGGGGAGCCGCTCTCAACATCGTGCCGACGTCGACAGGCGCCGGCAGCGCAGTGGGCAAGGTGCTCCCCGAGCTCAACGGCAAGCTCGAGGCCAAGGCGCTGCGGGTACCGGTTCCCGATGGATCGATCACCGATCTGGTTGTCGAGACTGAGAAGGCCACCGATGTGGATGCGGTCAACGCTGCGTTCAAAGAGGCCGCAGCCGGTGAGCTGGACGGCATCTTGAAGTACTCCGAGGCGCCGCTGGTGTCGACTGACATCGTGGGTGACCCTCACTCGGTGATCTACGACGCTCCGTTCACAATGGCGAACGGCTCGCTCGTGAAGATCTTCGGTTGGTACGACAACGAGTGGGGTTACTCGAGTCGTCTCGTCGATCTGGTGAAGAAACTGGCGTGACCCAGCTTCCTCTGCTCGACGACCTCGACGTTGATGGTCGGGTGGTCCTCGTCCGCGCCGACCTCAATGTTCCCCTGGACGACGGTGAGATCACCGATGACTTCCGGATTCGAGCGGCGCTTCCGACCATCGAACTCCTGAGGGAGCGCGGTGCGACCGTCGTGGTCTGTTCTCACCTCGGTCGGCCCAAGGGTCATGACCCGGCTCTGAGCACTGCCCCGATCGCGGTTCGTCTGGCCGGGCTCGGTGGCTTTCCGGTTGTCCATGTTCCGGCGGTGGTCGGGCCCGTTGCACTCGCTGCAGTCGAGGCCGCGCAACCCGGAGATGTACTGCTCCTCGAGAACACGAGGTTCGAGTCGGGAGAGACGACCAATGGATTCGAACTGGCCGACGGCCTTGCCGAACTGGCCGACATGTTCGTGCTCGACGCCTTCGGCTCAGCGCATCGCGCGCACGCGTCGACGGTCGGCGTTGCCGAACGCATCCCGTCTGCTGCCGGGCCCTTGTTGGCGGCAGAGGTCGCGGCGCTGGGCGAGATTCTCCACGACCCCCCTCGCCCGTACGTGGTCGTCATGGGAGGGGCCAAGGTGTCGAGCAAGCTAGGAGTCATCCGGCAGCTGCTCCCCGGAGCCGATCTGATGTTGATCGGTGGAGGCATGTGCTTCACCCTGCTCGAAGCCGGCGGGTTCGAGGTAGGTGGATCGCTCATCGAGGAGTCGATGGTCGCCGAGGTGAAGGAACTGCTCGAGTCAGAGCATGGCGGCAAGATCATTCTCCCTCTCGACGTTGTGGTCGCCGACCGCTTTGCGGAAGACGCCGAGACCCAGATCACCCCGGCCATCGGAATCCCGGAAGACTGGCTTGGTCTGGATATCGGACCCGAGACATCCGAGCACTTCGCGTCGGTGATCGCCGGAGCCGGGGCCGTGTTCTGGAACGGGCCAATGGGCGTGTTCGAGATGGCCCCATTCCGGTCGGGAACCGAGGCCGTGGCCCAAGCGATGGCCGCCACGTCTGCCACCACCATCGTCGGGGGCGGAGACTCAGTGGCAGCTGTGAGGTCGCTCGGTCTCGAAGAACAGATGGATCACGTCTCGACAGGCGGGGGAGCGGGTCTCGAGATGCTCGAGGGCACCATCCTGCCCGGGGTTGCCGCCCTTGGCCGCTGGATCGAGAACTGACAGAAAGGGTTACGAATGCCTAAGGACCTCATCGCCGGCAACTGGAAGATGCACACGTCCCACCTCGACGCCATCCAGATGATCCAGAAGCTGAGCTATCGGCTCGAGGCTTCTGACCACTCGAGGGTCGATGTAGTCGTGTGTCCGCCGTTCACGGCCCTGCGATCGGCACAGACAGTCATAGAGACCGATCATTTGCTGATCAAGCTCGGGGCACAGGACGTCCACTGGGAAGAGGAAGGCGCCTACACGGGTGCTGTCGCGGCGCCGATGCTGCAGAAGCTGTCCGTGGACTACGTCATCGTCGGCCACTCGGAGCGCCGCCAGCTCTTTGGCGAGACCGATGACGACGTCAACCGCAAGCTCAAAGCTGTGCTCCGCCATGAGATGACCCCGATCCTGTGCGTCGGAGAGACGCTGGAAGAGCGCGAGCAAGGCATCAGTAAAGACAGGGTCGGCTCTCAGATTCGGCTCGGCCTCCAGGGATTCGAAAGCGGAGCTGTCGCCAAGGTCGTTGTCGCCTATGAGCCGATCTGGGCCATCGGGACCGGCAAGACTGCCGACGCCGACGTTGCCGGAGACATGGCCACCTTCATCAGGTCGGCGCTCGCCGAACAGTGGGACACGGCCGCTGAGGAAGTGCCCATTCTCTACGGCGGTTCAGTGAAGCCGGGGAACATCGCCGGTTTCATGGCGAAACGTGACGTGAACGGAGCGCTCGTCGGTGGAGCGGCGCTCGACCCCGACAGCTTCGCATCGATCGTCAGGTACTGGATGTGACTGACTCGCTCGACCTCGTTCTGATCCGGCACGGCCAG
>JABDMN010000037.1 GCA_013001485.1 Acidimicrobiia bacterium | reverse complement strand
GGACTAGGGACTAGGGACCAGGGACTCGGCTTTGCCGGCAGCTGGAGACCGGGGACCGGCAGCCTCGGCGGAGCCGAGGGACCGGCAGCCCCGGCAAAGCCGGGCCTATTGCCAGCCGGCGGCTACTGCTACCGACTCGGCGTCGGTCATCTCGGCTGCGGAGATCTCTGTGACCCGAACCACGGATCCTGTGTGGCGGCCGTGTCCGTCTCGAAGAGCCGTGATGACACAGACCGCGTCGATGCGGGAGCCATCGACCTTGCGCATCCGTGCCGTCACCGCGCCACCTGCGGAGAGCGCAAGAGCGAAGCGACGCACGTGTTCGGCGTCGATGTACTGCGGAAGGTCAGTGCCGACGAGTTGGCCGAGGTCGAGGCCGAGAAGTCCATCTGCACCCTGGTCGGCCTGCAATATCGTGCCGTGCGGGTCAGTAAGCACGACCGCAGCGTCGGCGTCCTCGGGTATCTCTGTTTCGTCGTTGCGCACCAGCGCATAACGGATTGCCCGGACCAACCCCGCAGCGTCAACTGAGCCCTTGACCAGGTAGTCCTGGGCCCCGCCGCGAATGGCCGAAGCCGCCATCTCCTCATCCTCATGAGCGGAGAGGACAACGATCGGGACATCGGGGAATGCGTCACGAATCGCGACGAGAGCCTCGAGACCGGAGGCATCGGGAAGCATCAGGTCGAGGAGAACGCAGTCGACTTCGGTCGAGCTGAGGTATTTGAGGCCCTCGGTCAGCGATACCACGCGATGGAGGTCGTCGGTGAGCGCCCACTCGTCCTGCAGCATCGAGCGAACCAGCCGCACATGCAGCGGGTTGTCCTCGACAAGCAAGATGCGGGGCATCGCCCCGGCGTGGGCATTGACCATGGTTCTCCCTCAAACGGTCTCCTCAGGTATCGGTGCCTTGGATCGACCGGTTGAGGGATTCACCAACGTACAAAGGCCCCGGCGACACCCGGGCCCTCACGTCTCACGAGACTCAGTCGACGAGCTCGTCCACGCTGACATCGACCTCACCGGTGGTGACCAGCTTGTAGAGCGCCCAACCGACGATGGCTCCCAGGAACGGTGCCGTCAGATAGATCCAGATATCAGTGCCCTCGGCACCGGCAATGGCCGTGGCCAGCGTCCGGGCAGGGTTCACGGATGCACCGGTCAGCGGGGACGCGGCGAAGTTGATGCCCACCAGGGTCAGCGAGATCGCCACGAGCGCCGAGCTCCCGAACTCCTCTGAGGTCGTGACCTTGAGGATCACCATCACGAACACGGCTGTCAGGGCGAGCTCTATGAAGAATGCCGACGTCGTCCCGGCTCCCAGCGGCACAGTCGCCATCTCGGCCACCTGCTCCTGGCTGGACGCGAGCAGGAGGAGAAACCCGGCGACGACGGCGCCGCCCGATTGGGCAGCCCAGTAGGAGATCAGGGTTGTCATGTCGACGCGGTTGTCGAAGAGGGCGCCGAGCGTGACGGCGGGGTTGAAGTGGCCGCCCGAGATCTCACCGACCGCGTACAGCGCAGCCAACAGGGCAAGGCCCCAACCGAACGCAATCACTACGAGACTGCCATCGCCTCCAACGGCGGCGGCCGACAGGATCGCCAGCCCGCCGACAAAGACAAGGATGAACGTGCCGAGGAACTCGGCCAGGGTCCTGCGGACACCCATGGACATGTGGACGCTCCTCCTCGAGCTTGCTGACTCCGTGAGCCATGACTCTGCAGCACCGACAGGAGTTTCCGGTGGATTTCGGGCTAGGGCTAGGGTCGCCCAATGGTCAAACTCGCCTACTTCTGCGGTCACGAACAGTTCCAGCCCGAAGACTTGGTCCGCCACGCCCGGCTTGCCGAGGAAGCGGGGTTCGACTTCCTCCTGGTGTCGGAGCATTTCCACCCCTGGGTCGATGACCACTCAGCATCGGGGTTTGCGTTCTCCACCATCGGGGCAATGGCCCAGGTCACCAATCGAGTCGAGATCGCGACCGGCGTCACAACTCCCCTGTTCCGATACCACCCGGCTCTGGTAGCTCAGGCCTCGGCGACTCTGGATCGCCTGACCGGTGGCCGGTTCCACCTCGGGGTAGGCACCGGAGAGAACATCAACGAGGGACCCCTCGGGTATCCATTCCCCAAGTACGCCGAACGAGCGGCCCGCATGACCGAAGCGCTCGAGATCATGCGGCGTCTCCTCGATGGCGAAAAGCTGACATACGACGGCGAGTACTACAAGACCGATCGGGCCAAGCTCTACAGCCCCCCCATCGGCGATGTCCCCATTTGGATGGCTGCCGGTGGGCCCAAGTCGGCGTCGCTGGCCGCTCGGCTCGGTGAGGGGATCATCACTTCGGTGAAAGTGCCCGCTGACACCATGGAACGCGTCATCGACCCGGCCCGAGCCGCCGCGGCCGAAGCCGGTCGGCCCGACCCGCGGATCCTGGCCAGTCGATGGACAATCCTGGCCGACACAGATGAAGAGGCCTGGACCACACTCGGAGCGTGGCGCGGCTTGCGAGCGCCAGGCCGGCTCGAGGCCGTCGACCCGGCTGAGCTGCGTGCTACTGCCGACGAGATGGATCGCTCGGAGATCCTCGGCCGGTACACGATCGTGAAAGGCCCCGACGACTACGTGGAGGCGTATCGACCTCTGGTCGAGGAGATTGGTGCTGAGGTCGTCGCCATCCAGACCACCTCGATCGACCAGGAGTCCACGATCGCAATGCTCGGCGCCGAGGTGCTGCCCCGCCTGCGCGACCTCGCTACTGGTTGACCAGGTCGTCGAGACGAACGAGCAACACGTCGATCTCAGCGGCCAACTCGTCTGTGATCTCGTCTCCCGGCTCTCTTGACATCCCGGCACGAAGCGGCACGTTGACCATCGCGGCTATCGAGCGCACAACCGCGGTGTCGTCGGCGAAGAACGACCCGAGGGCCCGAACAAACCCCGGCCCAAAGGTCGCCATGAAGTCGACTCGCCAGTAACCGTTCACCTCGGCAGCGATGATCTCGGTGGTACCTCCCTCGGCGCCCGTTGCCGGGACGGCAGCGAAGAGCTGATCACGCACCGTGAATGGGAAGGCCGTTCCGAGATCGATGGTGGCGATGCCATCCAGAGCGAACGCCTCGAAGTCTGCCCGGAAGGAGGACCAGTACGACTGGAGGGTCTCCTCAGGGACACCTTGATCGATCAGCGCCAGCATCTCCGACCCGTCCAGTCGGTTCTCCAGGCCAAGCAAGATCGCAACCCCGCGGGGCTCGACGACGACCCGCAGCTCATCGAGGTCGACCCGTCCGACGGCATCGAGCCAGCGAGTGACCGCCTCCTCGGCGCCCTCGGCCGGTGGCGGGAGCGTTACCTCAGGGGTGCCGTCAGAGCAGGCACCAAGGAGAACCACACCGAGAAGGATCGCCGCCACCGCACGCATCGGGCCGAACCTAGCCCGGGGGCCGACCGATTCGTGGCCGCCGCCAGCGCATCTCAAGAGGGTCCCGAAGTTCCTAGCATCGACAGACGTGTCCAACCGCCCCGCCGCCACTCTCATGCTCGGACTCTTTGCCGGGTTCGTCGCCGGGCTGTTCGGCATCGGTGGTGGTGTCGTCATCGTTCCCGGTCTGGTGCTTCTGCTCGGATTCGCCCAGACTCGGGCCAGCGGAACGTCGGTCGCCACAATCATCTTTTCTGCCACGGCCGGGGCTGCCAGCTTCGCTCTTGGTGATGCCGTGAACTGGAGCGCGGCAGGTGCCATCGCAATGGGCAGCGTGGTCGGTGCCTGGCTGGGTGCCCGGTTCATCGAGCACGTGCCGGTGATCTGGCTGAGCCGGGCATTCGTGGTGATTCTGCTGGTCGCCGCGGTGAGGATGGCGATCTGATGGAGATCCTCGGCTTCGTTGTCCTCGGCCTCGTCGCCGGAGCGGCCGCTTCAATGCTCGGGATCGGCGGCGGTGTGATCTTCGTCCCCGCCCTGGCCATCCTCTTCGAGTTCGAGCAGCAAGCGGCTCAGGGAACCTCGCTGGTCGTCATCGTGGCAACGGTCGCCGTTGCGGCGGCCACCCACCATCGTCGCGGGCGCGTCGACTGGAAGACCGTATGGCCGCTGGCGATCACCGGAGCGTTCGGCGGGGTCCTGGGGTCACAATTGGCGCTCGCAATCGATCCTTCGGCTCTTCGGCGGCTCTTCGCTGCGTTCCTCGCTCTGTTGGCTATCAGGATGGCGAATCGGACACGCCGATCGGCACATGAATGATGCCGGTGCGGGCGAAGTCCGCTCGGGTGCCTCGATCCGATAGCCCGGCAGCCCGCCACAGATAGACGAGGTAGGCGAGTCCCAAGCCCTCACCCACCCATCGCCAGGGATCGGTGAGGATCGCCTCGAGGTATGAGCCTGCCGTCTCAAATCCCGACTGGGCGAAGTCAAAACCGAAGAAGGGCCACAACAGGGTCTCGGGATGTGACCACATTCCATCGAGCATCAGGTGCATGAGCATCGCCACCGGGATCGCCATCCAGCGCCGCCGAGGTCGACCGCGTCGTGTGATCAGGACGACGACCGTCATCACGACAACGGCGAAGAGAAGCGAGTGGGCGACCAGCAGGATGCTGCCGCCCTCGGCGAAGGTTGCGAAGCCGATTGGGGTGTCGATGAGGTCGGCTACGACCGCCCCAAATGCCAGGGTGCGCAGGTCCATACGCTCGTCACGGAAGGTGTACCGGGCGAGAAGGATCGTTGCGCCGACGTGCCAGAACAGCACTCAGGGAACGAGGATCCGGCGGCAGTGGAGACAACGTGGCGGGTCGGACCGCGTGGCTTCGGCGACCTCTGCCTTGGAGAGCTTCAGGTGACACACGCCGCACGTTCCGTCTTCTGACAACCGACCCACTGCGGTGCGCTCCTTGCCCTGGCGGAGCTCCTCGTAGAGCTCGACGAGATCCTCCGGGATCGACGGGACGATGTCGGCCTTGCGACCCTCGTGCTTGGCGATGTCGTCGTCGATCGACTTCCACTGCTTCTTGATCTCGGCCTCCAGCTCGGCCTTCGAAGCTGCCGCCTCGTCACGTTCCGCTCCGAGTTCCTCGAGGGCCTTTTCCTGGGCTTCACGACTCTCCATCAACGCCAGGACCTCGTCCTCCATCGTGCCGATGTTGCGCCGGAGCATCGCGACCTCGTCGCGCATGTGCTCGGTCTCCCGGGCGGACATGCCGCCGGCAAAGAGCCGGTTCTCTTCCTGACCCAGCTTGATCTCGGCCAGCTCCATCTCGCCACTTGTCTTGTCGAGTGTGCGAGCGGTCTCAGCCATCGCGATGGCCGCCTCGCTATGACGCTTCTCGATCTTGTCGACGGCAGCGTGCGCCTGCTTGTAGCGCTCCAGCTCCGGCAACGACTCTCGCTGGTGGAGAAGCCGATCGATGTCGGAGTCTTCTGCCTGGAGATCCAGGAGATCAGCCAGCCCGGTCGGGCTCAGCATCAGGCGCGCCTCCACGGCGATGGATCGATTGCGGTGAAGTCAATGGTTTCGGTCATGGTGGAGACGGCAGCGTACAGCGCTCTCATGCCCGGCTGTTCGGTCTCGGCATGGCCCGGATCGATGATGGCCAGCCCGCGGGAAACCGCGTCTCGCGCCCGGTGATGTCCAACATCACCGGTGACGAGGACGTCAGCAATCGGCGCCGCCGACCCGATGAACGCCGACCCACTGCCCGGGATCACTGCCACCGATTCGACGTGACCGGACCCGGCGACCCGGACAGCGCCACCCAGCCGATCACCCACGACAGCAGCCAGCTCATCCACTGTTGTGTCGAGTCGACCGACCCGGCCGATCATGCCCGCTTCGCCACGACGGTCGTACACGTCGAATGCAGGTTCCTCGTAGGGATGGGCTGCGATCAGGGCAGCTGCGACGGCGTCGACCTTGCCGGCAGCGGCGACCATCTCAATCCGAACCTCGGGCTCGCGATTGAACACCCCGGTCTCCCCCATCGTCGGCGACGCGTTGGGCCCCGGGATGAACGTGCCTGTGCCGGCGACGCGAAACGAACAGGCGGCGTACTCACCGATCGTGCCGGCACCGGCGCCGGCCATGGCGTCGGCGACGTCGTCGGCAAACGACTCAGGAACGAAGGTGACGACCTTGGCTCGTTCGGACCCCCACAGAGGCCCAAAGGAGCGAACATCGCCCATCCCGAGCTCGGCGGCCAAGGCGTCGGCCATGCCTCCACTCGCAACGTCGAATGCGGTGTGTACGACCGCAAGCGCGATGCCGTCCCGAACCAGACGGAAGGCGCGGCCGGATGGCCGTGACGAAGCCACTAACGACCGGGTCTCTTTGAAGAGCAGCGGGTGGTAGGCAACGACGAGATCGACGGGGTCTGCCGCAAGCGCCTCTGATGCCAGCGCCTCGAGCACGGCGTCGGTGACCTCGTGGCAAACGGCAACCTTCGTCAC
>JABDMN010000027.1 GCA_013001485.1 Acidimicrobiia bacterium | reverse complement strand
ATGTGAAGCTGCGCGGCGGCGGCTGCCAGAGCGGCGGCGACACCGGCGGGCTGGGAGCACTCTTACTCTTGCTGGCGGGGGTGTTCTTCCTGCGAAAAAAGCGCCAGCGCCGGCTGGCCCTCCTCGGGCTGGTCGGCGCGATGCTGGTTCCGGCCGCGGCTAACGCGCTGTCCACTCGCAACCTCGAGCTCGGCAACTTCCGGCCGACCATCGGCAACGAAGCCGACTTCATCACCGTCGACAACACCAAGGTCGGCGATCACCTGGCGTGGGCCGCCGGGGTTGGCTTCGGGTTCGCCAGCAAAGCGCTGATCGTCGAGTCGGAAGAGACCGACATGACCGACCAGCCGGTGCGCTCGCGGTTCGCCACCGACATCTGGGCCAGTTTCGCGTTCATGGATCGGTTCGAGGTCGGCGCCAACATCAAGCTGCTCAGCCAGCAAGGCGACGAGCCTATGTTCTCGAGCATCGAGCCCGCCGATGGCTTCGCGGTCGGCGACGTCCACCTCTATGGCAAGGCCCACCTGCTCGACGCCAAACCGATTTCGCTCGCGGCCGCCGGGTTCTTCAGCATTCCCACCGCCACCGACCAGGAGTTCGCCGGCGCCGAGGGCTTCAGCACCGGGGTTCGAGCCATCGCCGCGGTCAACCTCGGTCGCATCCAGCTGGGCGCAAACCTCGGCTACCGGCTGCGCCAGAATGGTCGTCTCGCCGACGTGGTCCAGGGCGACGAGATCGCCTATGGCCTTGGTGGATCGTTTCTGTTCGCCGAAGACCTGCAGGCGATTGCCGAGTTCATCGGTGCGTTCGGGCTCGAAGGCGACGAGACCGGCGGCATTAGCCCGCTCGAGGGCATCGTCGGTGTTCGCTACCACCTCCAGCCGCAGTGGGGCCTGATCGCGGGCGCTGGCCGCGGACTGGTCTCGGGCATCGGTGCGCCGGCTGCTCGAGGATTCCTCATGCTCAGCTTCTCGCCGGGGCGGACGGCGCGCAAGGTCATTCGCAAAGAAGTCATCATGGTCAGTGCCCTCGATCCCAACAAGGATGAGGACGACGACGGCATCCTCAACAAAGACGACGAGTGCCCGCAGCAGGCCGAGGACAAGGACGGATTCAAAGACGAGGACGGCTGCGCCGACCTCGACAACGACGGCGACGGTCTGATGGACAAGATCGACCGCTGCAAGATGGTGCCCGAGGACAAAGACGGGCACCTCGACGATGATGGCTGTCCCGACGAAGACAACGACGGTGACGGCATCAAGGACGTCGACGACAAGTGTCCCAACGAGCCCGAGGACAAAGACGGCTTCAAAGACGACGATGGTTGCGACGACTTCGACAACGATCGCGACGGCGTGCCCGACCTCATGGACATGTGTCCGAAGAAGAAGGAATCCATCAACGGCATCAAGGACGAAGATGGCTGCCCTGATAGGGGGGCGGCTGCGGTCATGGTCCTCAACGACCAGATTTCGGTGATGGAGCCGATCGCATTCTGGGGCAAGTCGACCAGGCTCAAGAAGCGCAGCGCCAACGTCATCGGCCAGGTGGCCGCGACCCTGCGCGCACATCCAGAGTTTGCCAAGGTCGGGATCGAGGTTCACGTCCATCCCCGAGGGCCCAAGGATCAGAAGCTCAGCGAGGACCGGGGCAAGGCCATCAAGGAGCAGATGACCAAGCGCGGCGTGCCTGCGGACCGTCTGGTCATCCAGGCCAAGGGCTCGAGCAAGCCGGTGCGCAAGAGCGGCAAGAACGCCAAGAAGTTCAACGACCGGGTCACCTTCCCGGTGCTCGAGGTCAAAGAAGTCCCGTAGACCCGGAATCGGGGGCGCAAGCGACAGCACGAGTTTGGCGTCGTGGTAGAACCCGCGCATGCGATTGACGGTAGGCTGGCTGTGGCGCGTGGCGCTGGCGGCGACGTCATTCGGACTGGCGGTCTACGCATTTCGGTCGGGAGCCGTGGTCTCGGACCGTCCGAATGTCGTGACCGGCGGGTGGCTGACTCATATCTACTACTCGCTCGGGCTGTTCGTGCTCGGAGGAATGGATCTGGGCGTGCCCAGTGGCGGGCCGATGCACGCGCGAACCGCCCTGTGGATGGCTTACTTCCTCGCGCCCGCTGTGACTACCGGCATCGTCATCGAGGGCGCTCTGCGGCTGTTGAAGCCGCGCTGGCTTCAGCGCAGAACCCTGCGAGATCATCTGGTCGTGGTCGGGTTGGGGCGGCTTGGAGAGACCTTCCTGGAGGGTCTATTCGCCGTGAAGTCACAGACACGGGTCCTCTTGGTCGACACCACCAACGAGCGGCTAGCCGCCACCGCCGACAAGCACGGGGTGCCCTACCTGGTTGGTGACATTCGGAATGTCGCAACCTTCAGGGAGCTGGCACTGAATCGAGCGCGTGGAGTAGTGCTCTTGACCCGCGACGATCTGGTCAACCTCGAAGCAGCCTGGGAAATCCTGGAACTGAGGCCGAATCTGCCGGTGGTTGCCCATATCGCAGACATCCACATGAAGCGCGAGCTCGATACCTTGATGGGCGACACTGTCGGCCAGCGAGTGCGCCCCTTCAATTCGCACCACGTCGCTGCTGTCGGCCTCTACGATCGGCATCTGGCTCCGCGATTTCGCGAGACAGCCGGGCTGGACATGGTCGTCATCGCTGGTTTCGGCCGGTTCGGACAGACGATTCTCGAGCATCTGCGCAAAGAAGCGGGCTCCGACGTAGAGCGAGTGGTGATCGTCGATCGCGCTGCGCGGGCCCTGGTGGCGACGTTCGACGAACAAACCGAAGCGTCGGCATTCGCCATCGACGTCATCGATGGCGACGTCGCTGATGCCGGTGTCTGGGACCAGGTTGCAACGCTGGCACAGGCATCCGACGAGGCGCCGGCGATCATCTTGGGCACAGACCTCGACACGCTCAACCTGCGCACCGCCATGATGCTGCGGAAGCGCAACGATGACGCCGAGATTTTCGTTCGCTGCTTCCACGAGAGTCACTTCTCCAGCCAGATAGCCTCTCGCTATCGAGTCCACGTCATGGGCCTCGGCACCATGATGCAAGAGGCCCTGGCCGAGCAGCAGAAGCTCTGGTTTAGCTAGCCAGCTGCGGGAGTCGAAGATCGTATCGACCGGTCTGTTGGGCCTGCGCCCCGTGTCGCAAGAATGCGAAAAAACTGCGCTCGACTGAAGCCGGGTCGCTGTTCTCCTGCCTGGCCAGCGAGAATCGACAAGACATCGGGGCATCTGGTGACCGCGCCGGCTGTTGGCATCCCTCGCCGTGCGCTACGATTTAGTTGGACGTGGGAACGGAAAGCAAGCTCTACATCGGCAAGTACGAGGTGGTTTCGTTCCTCGGCCGAGGCGGCATGGCGGAGACGTACCGCTGTCGCCATCACGGAATCGGCGGGTTCGAGAAGCACGTCGTCGTCAAGCGCATCCGCCCCGAGTTCGCCCAGGAAACCTTATACGTCCAGATGTTCCTCGACGAGGCGCGCCTGCACGGAGTCCTGAACCACTCGAACATCGCACAGGTGTTCGAGATCGATGAGGCCGACGGCATCCCGTTCATGGCGATGGAATACGTGGACGGACCGACGCTGACGGAAGTTTACCGCAAGGCGTCGGCCCAAAAACGCATTCACTTCGGTCACCTCGCGCGCGTCGTGTCCGGGATTGCGATGGGTCTCGACTACGTTCACAACGCGTCCAGCATGGACGGCAAACCCCTCGGCCTCGTTCATCGCGATGTGTCCCCGGGCAACATCATGGTGAACATGGACGGCGTGCCGAAGCTGTTGGACTTCGGGGTCGCAAAAGCAGTCGATCGAATGGTGGACGAGACCCAGGGCGGAGGACTCAAGGGCAAGGTCCGCTACATGGCGCCGGAGCAGATCGCCCGGGGCGAGACCTCGCCGCTGAGCGATGTCTACAGCCTGGGGGTCACCCTGTTCGTGGTTACGACCGGGAAGTTGCCCTACGTTGGGGCCACCGACGCCGAGCTGATGACTGAGATCGTCGACGGCCGCGCCGTGTCGCCAAGCGAGCTCGATCCCGACTACCCGCGCGATCTCGAGAGAATCGTGAAGTGGGCGATCCATACCAATCCGGCCAAACGACTTCCCAACGGCCGAATGTTCCACAGTGTGCTCGACAAGTTCATTGCCGAGGGGGGCGGCTACTCGACCGAGCAAGAGTATCTCGACTGGCTGGCCGCGCTGTTTCCGACCGCCGACTCGTATGGCGTAGAGTCGCCTCCGCTCTCCCTGATGAGCGAGGGCGGGTCGTCGGGGACTGGGAGCGCGAAAGATGTGCGGGCGGCCGTGGTC
>JABDMN010000006.1 GCA_013001485.1 Acidimicrobiia bacterium | reverse complement strand
CGACCGTGTCGGGATCATCCGTGACGGGACTCTGGTGGCATCGGAGTCTGTGGAAGCGCTGAAGCAACGGGCCGTGCGACGCCTCCAGCTCTACTTCGACCAGGAAGTCGACGCAGCCACGTTCTCTGCAATCGAGGGAGTGCAGTCGACCCGCTCGATGGACCACGGCCGAGGTGTGGCGGTGGAGGTGGAGGGTTCGGTGGAGTCAGTCATGCGGGCTGCGGTCGAACACCGCCTGACCAATGTGATCTCCGAAGGATCTGATCTCTCAGGGGTCTTCCTGGCCTACTACTCGGGAGACGACGATGCTGCGTAGCGTCTTCGCCAAGACGATCTTCGATCGGCGCAAAGGCCTGATCGGGTGGACAGCCGGAATGCTGGCGCTCGTCGCCATGGTGATCGCCTTCTACCCGTCGATCTCCGGACAGCGAGAGCAGTTCGAAGCGTTGTTCGAGAGTTATCCCGACAGCCTCCTTTCGATGATGGGCGTGGAGTCGGTAGCTGACATCCTGTCGCCGGTCGGGTACCTCAACAGCCAGCTGTTCGCCAACATGGTGCCGCTGATCGTGCTCATCTTCGCCATCGGAGCCGGGACAGCCGCCACCGCCGGCGAGGAGAAAGACGGCACCCTCGACCTGCTGCTCGCCCAGCCGATCTCTCGCCGCCGAATCCTCATCGACAAGCTCGGATCGATCACTGTGATGCTGACCCTGTTGATGGCGGTCTCGTTCGTAGCGCTGCTCGTTGGCGGACCCCTCGTATCCCTCGACGTCGGGATCTCCGGTCTGATTGCGATTCATCTGGGCACTCTGCTGCTCGCACTGCTCTTCACCGCCCTGGCCATGTTCATTGGCGGACTCACCGGCAAGAGAGGCACGGCTCTCGGGGTGACGGCCGGGATCGCCGTCATCGCCTTCTTCGTATACGGGTTGTTCCCCGTCGTCGATGTGCTGGCACCCCACCAGGACATCTCTCCGTTCTACTGGCTGCTCGGCGACAACCCGCTCCGCAACGGCATCCCGTGGAGCTGGTTTGGCCTGCTCGCCGGATTCGGGGCCCTGTTCTTCGCCGGCGCGATCTGGGGCTTTGGCACCCGCGACACCGGCACCTGAGATCAGTCGACCTCGCGCACCTCGTCGCGGAAACAGGTGCCACCGATTGTCACTGCCTCAGGAGTCCAGGCGAGCTGAATGACGGAGGGGTGGCCCATCTCGGCGCCCTGCTTCACGGTCACCGACCCGCTTGCTTCTCCCCGAGAAGCAAGGAGCCGGGCGAGGGCAAAGGCGGCGCTCCCTGTCGCCGGGTCCTCGGAGACTCCGGCCGCTGGGGCAAAGAACCGGGCGTGCACGCTGTTCCCGTCACGGAAGAACAGGTAGACGCCAAAGTGGTCGGTGAGCGAGTCGATATCGGGTGTCGCCGTCGTGACATCGGCATCCGATGCCATCTCGAACACCACGTAGTCGTTGGGTAGCAGCACAACGGCGGCCGACGCCGGCGCGGGGAGGCCCGCAGCGGCGGCCAGGGCGAGAAGTTCGGGACGCTGCTCCACATCGCCGTAGGTGGGCACGTCGACCGAGACGACTCCCCCGTCGGCCCGATACGTCACCTCACCGATGCCACAACTCAGCGTCCCCTCGTCCATGGGTCCGAGTTGAGTCATCACCCAGCCGGCGCCAACGAGCGGGTGCCCCGCAAACGGCAGCTCGACCTCGGGCGTGAAGATGCGCACGGCAGGCACAGCGCCGGCCTGCCAGTCGACGTAGATGGTCTCGGAGAAGCCGAGATCGGCCGCCAACGCCTGCATCGAGTCACCGTTCAGTCCGGTCGGGTCGTTGACAACACCCAGGTGGTTGCCGCCGGACTCGCCGTCGGTGAACACACGCAGAATATGGACGGGACGGCTCAAGAGGACACCTCGGATCGTGGAGCGGGTGAGGGGAATCGAACCCCCATCTTGAGCTTGGGAAGCTCACGTTCTACCACTGAACTACACCCGCAAGTCCGGTCAGGTTAGACGAGGATGCTGGCCAGTCCCCAGACGAAGATCACGGCGCCCACGGCCAGAAGCCACCAGGCACGGGACGCCCGGAATTCGCCCGTGGCGTCGGCGGGAGCGTTGCCGCGGCGGGCCTGGATGATGGCGAAACCGTTGCCAGCGACCATGGCGGCCCCGATGGCCAGAATGGTCATGGCGAGCAGCGAATCGAGCCCAAGAACGTCAACGATGTCCATTTCGCAAGGACGCTACCTGGAGTCTCGCCGGTAGGATTCGGCCATGATTTTTTCGGACCGCACCATTCGCGAGGCCATCGCCGCAGAGCGCATCCTCATTGACCCTTTCTACGACTCCATGGTCCAGCCTTCGAGCATCGACCTCACGGTGGCCAAGGCGTTCCGGGTATTCGAGAACCACAAGTACCCGGTCATCGACCCGAAGCACCCCCAGGAGGACCTGACCAGCGAGGTGGTGGCGTCAGAGGACGAGCCGTTCATACTGCACCCCGGGGAGTTCGTTCTCGGGTCGACCGCGGAGATCATCGGCCTGGCCAACGACATCGTTGCGCGCCTCGAGGGCAAGTCGAGTCTCGGGCGCATAGGACTCCTCATCCACTCGACCGCCGGGTTTGTCGATCCCGGCTTCCAGGGACACCTCACGCTCGAGCTATCCAACGTCGCCAACCTTCCTATCGCCATCTACCCCGGCATGAAGATCGGTCAGATCAGCTTCTATCAGCTCTCGACGCCTGCGGAGCACCCGTACGGATCAGCCAAAGCGGGGTCGAAGTACCAGGGTCAGGAAGGCCCGACGCCGAGCAAGATCCACGAGGACTTCGCCCGTCTCATCGGACGCGACTCGCGCTGAAGCTCAGAACGACCGGCCCTCGGTGAGCCATAGACCCAGCTCGGTGCGGTCCGGTTGGTGCAAGCGCCCGTCACGGACGAAGTAGGCCCGATCCACGTAGTCGATGGCTGCCGGGTCGTGCGTTGCCATAACCACGGCCGTCCCTCCCCCGGCGATTCTGCGAAGCAGGTCGAGGATCGAGGCACCGGTATTGGTATCGAGCTCGCCCGTCGGTTCGTCGCACAGCAGGTAGCCGGGACCGTGGACCAG
>JABDMN010000398.1 GCA_013001485.1 Acidimicrobiia bacterium | reverse complement strand
GATTGAGGAATATGGGGCGGCCATCCGTGGCGATGTGCTCCGCAAGCGAGAACCCGGTCCCGTCCACGAGGGGCACTGTGAAGTCAGGCGCCTGGGACTCGGCGCGCGTGGTTGTCGTGATGGTGGGGAGCGTGTTCAGATCGGCCGGAGTCTCCGTGCCCGTGCTCTCCGTACATGCTGTGCCCAACACCGCGACGACGGCGAGGGCTGCCAACAACCTGGTCATGGAGGCAAGGGTAGGACCAGACGATGACTGCTCAGAACGTGCTTCGGTTGCGGCAGGGTTCGCTACCGTGCGCGCATGGTCTGGATGGGCATCGTTCTCGTGCTGTCGATCGGGTTTGCCGTTCTGCGCGGCGGCAAGCTGTCGAACCTTGCCGAGATCTACATAAAGGCATGGTGGCTCCTGTTCGTGGGCCTCGCCATCCAGATCTCCGCCAGCTTCGTCCCATCGGGCGAGAGCTACAGCGAAGAGCTCGCCGTCGGCCTGATTCTCGCGTCGTATCTGCCCTTGCTGTTCGTGGCATGGATCAACCGGGCGCGATCGGGGATGTGGCTCATCGGGCTCGGGATCCTGATGAACTTCGTCGTGATCGCAGTCAACCAGGGCATGCCCGTGCTTCCCGAGGCAATCGCGCTCGCCGGAGGCACTGCCGATCTCGCCAGCGACCCGAAACACATCGTTCTTGATGCCTCGACGCTGCTGCCGTTCCTCGCCGACATCATCCCCCTGCCTCAGAACGTGATCTCGATGGGTGACGTGGTTCTCGGGGTCGGGATCGGTGTCTTCCTCGATGACCAGTTGAATCAGCCGCTGCGATTCTTCCGCCATCGCATCGATGCCGAAGCCGGTTCCGCCGCACCCACTCTGCGAAAGATCGAAGGCGGCGCCCGCTAGCGCTCAGGCAGCGACGATGTTGCGGTGGACGAGCACCCGCCGCAGAGACGCGGTGACCGAGGGATCGAATTCGTAGACAGCCCCCTGGTGCAATCGCTCGAGCGCTTCAAGGGGACCGAGGCGGAAGTCGACGACGGCCTGGTCATACGCACTGGCCACCTTGATGATCTTCGAGGCGAGAGGAAGATCGGGCTCGACGTCGGCTCCGGGCCGGCGATAGGGCTCGTGCTGGCGCTCCACGATCGTGGCCACCGGATGCAGGTATGGCGACTCGGCGATGATCTGAGCTCCCCATCGAGCGAGATCGTCATCTGTGTATCCGGCCTTCAAGATCGCAGGCTCGTTCAGGGTCACCTTGCCGATGTCGTGCATCAGGGCTGCAAACTCGAGGCGGTTCACGTCGTCGGGGTGCATGCCCATCTCCTGAGCAACGGCGATCGACAGATCGGCAGTGCGCACGGAGTGACCATCCGGGGAGAGGCCGCCAACCTCAGGGATTCGAGACAGGGCCCGGATCGTCTGTCCATAGGTCTTGCGGGTGCCGTTGAAGCGGACGAATGCGAGGTGGAAGAAGGCGTATGGCATACCGGCGACGGCTATCGCCCACCATCCGACCACCGGCTGGGCGAAGCCGAACAGCCCGCCAGTTGCGAACAACCCGACGACGACCGACCAGTCCTCCAACGACAGCAGCCACAGGTAGCGCATGGACAGGTCGCCCCTGTCGAGACCGATGAGGGCCTTGGTGATCGCTCTGGTCAAGTACCAAACCAGGCCGCCGGCGGTCAGCGCGATGAGTCGGTCGGCGTCGCCGCCGAAGTCGGCCAGGCCGAGGACCCCGGTGTAGGCGACGACGAGAGCAGCCAGCGCCACGCTCTGGGCAAGGAATCTGGTGCCGACGACCGACCGCGGGTCGCCGGACATGACGAGGGTGAACCAGGTGGCGGCCATACCGAGCGCAATCACGGCCCCCGTAGACATCCAGTCGCCCCCAAAGAGGACGAGGACGGCGGCTGCGACACCGACGCCGAGCTGAATCCGACGCCCTGACGGCGCGGGGAGCGAGACCATCTCCGCTCCGACGAAAGCGGCGACACCGGCTCCAATCACCAAGAGACTGCGGTCTGCGGTCACGACCAGAGTGACGCCAGTCGCCACGGCCAACACCCAGGTGACCAACGACAGCTTGTGAATGCGGGTTTCAGCCATCGGTCAACTCCCGCGACGGTGGCTTCGGTGGAGTGGCGTCGTCGAGGTGGTCGTGGTCGCTGTACAGGTCGAGGTCGTGCATGTGTGCTTCGGCCCGGCGGCGAGCTTCCGCCTCATCAGTGAGGTCGAGTGAGCCATAGCGTTCGCCACGCCGGGTCAGGGTCGAGACGAGGGTCTCCACCACGTCGGGATGGAACTGGGTCCCCGAATGACGGCGCAACTCGGAGAATGCGTACTCCTGGCTGAGGGCCACACGGTACGAGCGAGTAGAGGTCATGGCGTCAAAGCTGTCGGCAACCGCGAGGATGCACGCCTCGAGCGGCGGTTCGTCACCGTCGTTGTGGCTCGGACCGTGGTAGCCGGAACCGTCGTAGTGGGCGTGGTGGTTGGTGGCGATGTCGACCATTGGTTGCAGGAAGTCGACCTCGGAGAGCAGGTCCTCGACGTGGTGCACGTGAGCCTGCATCTGCGCGTACTCCTCCTCGGTGAGCCGTGCCTTCTTGCGGATCAGGTCCCGGGGCACCGCAAGCTTGCCGACGTCGTGGATGAGCGCTGCCCATCGCAGCCGCTCGAGCTGCGTGCCATTGAAGCCCAGGGACTCGCCGATCAGCTCGGAGAAGTAAGCGACGCGCTCGGTGTGGCCACGCGTGTAGAGATCCTTGGCTTCGAGGGCCTTGATGAACCCGCGCAGCGTCGACTCCTGCGCCTCCCGCATCTGGGCGTAGGACGCAAACGTCATGTGGCCGACGAAGAAGACCACGAAGATGAGAGGAAGGGTGACTCGGCCGACGAGGTGATAGGTGGCACCGAGCAAGCCGCCGAGAAGACCCATGCCGAGCATCGGCACCAGGATCAGGCCGAGACGAGACCAGGGCCGCACGTCCTTGCGCCCGAAGGCACGGTGCACGATGAACGAGACCAGCTGGTAGTTGACGACGCCGTGGACGACGGCGGCAAGCGATGCGACAACCACGACGAACCAGAGATTGCCGCTGGTTATCTCGTCGGGCCGAAGCAGCGCAACGACGGTCACCGATGCACCCCCGGTTAGGACGAACTGCCCGAAGTTCACTGCCGGTTCGAACCAGCGGCGTTCGGTGAAGTCCTTACGACGCAACGGACCGAGCGCCTCCATCAACAGAACACCAAGGATTGCCGTCCCGGGCTCAAAAACGATCGCCGCGGTCATGGCGACCATCACCGTGGGGCTCGCCACCATCCGGTCGTTGACCTCGACCGCCCTCCACTCGAGATAGACGAAGGCGATGGCGAAGACCGCCCACAGCCAGAGCTCCTCGGGGAAGTCCTGGAGCACTGCGGCGAAGACCAGCACGGCGAATCCGGCCGCGCCGAAACCGACGGCAAGCCGTATCCGAGTCGAAAGTCGAGTTGTGGCTTCTGTTGTCATTCAGGGGGTTCGTTGGAAAGTTCGTGGACGCCCGAGCGATTCGGACTGCAATTACTGGTGGTTGGTCTTAACCAACCTTGAGCTGCGCGGCCCCTGCCACCAAAGCGGCGATCAGGGATCCGGCCGTCAAAGCGATTCTCATTAGCCTCGCCTTCACGAATTTCACATCCTCGTGTTTTGGATTTGTGGTCGACATCCCTAGCCATCGACCACATCGCATCCGCTCCGCTGAGGAATAACGTGAACCGCTCGAGCATCCACTTGTGCGCATTTCTGCGCACAAAACCTGTGTTGTCCAAGTGCCCGCCTGCCCTACCGTGACCGGTGCCTTGGCACCGCCCGTGGCCTCCGCCAGGCCGTACCGAACCGGTTACTAACCGGCATCGGTGCTGCCAACCTAATGATCAACTTCGCGACCTCGCAAGACCTATTTCGCGGCTGCCACGCAAGGCAGTCGCCCGCGAGCGGGAACACAGGATTCTCGAAACCGACGACTACGCTACGCCGCCGGCGGAAGGCTCAGAGATGTTGCAACAAGAACTCGAGGAAAGCCTCGCCCGACTCGAATCGGTGGACGCCGTGCGCGTCGTCGGTGCCGATGAGAAGGTCACAGAGGTCCATGTGCTGTCGGCGCCCGGTCGCGCTGCCAAGCAGGTGGTGCGCGACGTGCAGTCGCTCGCCATGGCGCAGTTCGGCGCGAGCCTCGACCGTCGATTGATCTCGGTGGTACAGATCGCACCCGAAAAGGTCCGCCACGACACCACAGAACGACCGGTCATCGTGTCGATCCGCGAGAAACCCGAGGGTTCGTCTTCAACGGCCGAGGTGACTCTCGGCTGGCAGACCGGGGAGCACACCGGCGCGGCGACCGGCCCCGCAGCGTCGTCAGCTCGCCTCCGCCTCATCGGCGAGGCCACCCTCCACGCCCTCGACGACATGTTCCAGGACGTTCCTCCGATGTCCCTCGACACCATCGGGATTGCAACCGTTGGACTGCGCGACGTGATGATGGCGGTCGTGCTGTCGGGCCAAGACCGACAGGAGAGCGTCTCGATCGGAGCAGCACTCGTCTCCGGGGATGAATCGGATGCCGCAGTGCGGGCCGTGATGGATGCAATCAATCGCAAGCTCCCCAACCTGGGCCGCGACTAGCCCGTGGGCGTAGCCGTCACGCCACATCACCTGGCGTCCGACGCCGCAATCCAGGTCATGCGTTCCGGCGGCAACGCCGTCGATGCTGCCCTCACCGCCATTGCCGTCCAGGGAACAGTCGATCCAACAACCTGCGGTGTCGGCGGTGATCTGTTCGCCATCATCCATCGGCCCGGTGAGGCGGCACCGACTGTGCTGAATGCTTCGGGACGCGCCGGCTCAGGTGCGACGGCGGCTGCCGTGCGCGAGGCCGGCCACGACACGGTCCCGCTCCGCAGCCACTGGTCGGTGACAGTTCCCGGATGCGTCGACGGGTTCGAGGCACTGTCCGAGCGTTACGGGTCGAGGAGCTTGGGCGAGTTGCTCGCACCAGCCATCGCCATCGCCGAGGCCGGCTTCCCAGCCGGACCCGAACTGGCTCGAGCCTTGGGCCGGATCCAACCCCTTATCGGCGACCAGCCTTCGGCTCACGCCCTCTATCCCGGCGGCGACCCACCGGCCCCTGACGATCAACTCCGACGCGCCGACTACGCCACCACCCTGCGAGCCATCGCCGCGGACGGCCGCGATGCGTTCTACATGGGAGCACCGGGCCAAGCCATCACCGCCGCGACTGACGGCACCATCACCAGCGACGACCTCGACCGACGGCAGGCCGACTGGGTCGACCCGCTCGGATGCGACGTCTTTGGCCACACCGCGTGGACCGTGCCACCGAACACCCAGGGATATCTGACATTGGCGGCGGCCTGGATCTTCGAGCAGCTGGGGCCACCCCGCGACCCGGAATCGCCCGCCTTCCACCATGCCGCTATCGAGGCCTACAGGTCTGTTGCCTGGGAACGCGACGACCTCGTGGCCGACCCGGATCATGCGCCACTGTCGATGGATGCACTCGTTTCCCCTGGCCGATTGAGTCCATTGCTCGATTCGATCTCGATGAGCCAGACCGGCACGTGGCCAACCCCTGGGTTCGCTCCGGGGGGCACGGCCTACCTGTGCACGATGGACGACGACGGGATGGGGGTGTCGCTCATTCAGTCGAACTTCCACGGAATCGGCTCCACCCTGTCGGCTGGCACCACCGGAGTGTTCCTCCACAACCGGGGAGGGGGCTTCAACGTCGAGCCTGGTCATCCGAACGAGATCGCCCCCGGTAAGCGGCCGCTGCACACGCTTTCACCCACCCTGTGGACGAAGGACGGGAACCTGTCCATGATCCTTGGCACGCGAGGGGGCAAGTTCCAGCCCCAACTCCTACTCCAGGTCGCTGCGTCTCGCCTATGGGCTGGACTGAGCCCGGCAGACGCTCAGAACGTCCCACGCTGGGCCCTTCCCGAGTTCGGACCCGGCTCTGATTCGATCCTCGAAGTCGAACCCGGCATCGATGCCGACGGCCTGGCCCGCTTGGGACACAGGGTGACGA